>JAYVYA010000198.1:0-8665 GCA_043784745.1 Hyphomicrobiales bacterium | reverse complement strand
CTGCTCGCCGATCAAGGTTTCAGCACCTATGCCACCACTGTCGAAACCCGCAGCGAACTCGTGGAAAAAAACGCAGACCTGGTGCAGCGCTTCGTCGATGCTTCAACCATTGGCTGGTATAATTACCTCTATGGCGACAATGGCAAGGCCAATGCGGCGATCAAGAAAGACAATCCCGATATTACCGATGACCAGATTGCGTTCTCCATTGGCAAGATGAAGGAGTATGGCATCGTTGATTCCGGCGACACGCTGAAGTTGGGTATTGGCGCGATGACTGACGAAAAGATGAAGGATTTCTTTGACAAGATGGTAAAAGCCAAGGTCGTCGCCGCCGGTGTCGACTACAAGAAGTCCTATACACTGAAATTCGTCAACAAGAGCGTCGGCATTGATCTGCGTCCGAAAAACTGACGAAAAGATGCTGGACGTCACCGCCAACCCGGATTTCAGCCTTGTGCAACTGCGTGCCATCGGCAAGACTTTTGCCAATGGCACGATCGCGCTCGCAGGGCTGGACCTTGACGTGCGCCGGGGTGAATTCCTGAGCCTGCTGGGGCCGTCCGGCTGCGGCAAATCCACTGTGCTGAGGATGATCGCGCAGCTGGCCTCGCCGTCAGCGGGCACAATTGACTGGCCGGGCCGGCAGCGCCCGGAACTGGGCTTTGTGTTTCAGGAGCCAACGCTGATGCCGTGGGCCAGCGTGTTCGACAATGTCTGGCTGCCCTTGCGCCTGCGCGGCCAGTCACGCGGGCGGGCGCGGGCGGAGATCGGGGAGGCGCTGGCGCTGGTGGGCCTGTCGCAATTTGCCGGGGCCTACCCGCGCGAATTGTCCGGCGGCATGAAAATGCGGGTCTCCATCGCCCGTGCCCTCGTGTTGCGCCCGGCGCTGCTGCTGATGGACGAGCCGTTTGCGGCGCTGGATGAAATCACCCGCTTCAAGCTCAACAATGACTTGCTCAACCTCAAGGCACAACTGGGCACCACGGTGGTTTTCGTCACCCATTCGGTCTACGAGAGCGTCTACCTGTCCACCCGCATTGCCGTCATGGCGGCGCGTCCAGGCCGGATCATCGCCACTTTGGATGTTGATGCGCCCTTGCCGCGCGGCGAGGAATTCCGCCATGGCGCGCTGTACAGCGAGCGCTGTCGCGCGGCATCGGAGGCGCTGCACGGCGCCATGGCGGCGGGGGACCACTTGTGAGCGCGCCGGTGATCTCCGCAGCCAGCCCGGCGACGGAAAGCCGCCAACTGCCCCGCGCCGGGCAGACCATGCTCAACATTGGCCTGCCGCTGCTGGTCTTTGCCGCCGCGCTGACATTCTGGGAATGGTCGGTCTGGTATCATGAAATTCCGCCCTATCTCCTGCCCGCTCCTGGCGTGATCGCCACAACATTGGTGGCCGACTGGGGCACACTTTCGGGATCGCTGCTGGTGACGCTGAAGGACACCTTTCTGGCCCTGCTGGCCGCTGTGGTGGGCGGGGTGGCCTTTGCCCTGCTGTTTGCCCGCTGGCGCTGGGTCGAGCGCTCGCTTTTGCCCTTCGCGATCATCTTGCAGGTAACGCCGATCATCGCCATTGCGCCCTTGCTGGTGATTTATTTCAGCCCGTCGGCGGCGGTGCTGATCACCTCGTTTATCGTGGCGTTTTTCCCGATCCTGTCGAATACACTGCTCGGGCTGGCCTCCACCGACCATAATCTGCTGGACCTGTTCCAACTGTCGCGCGCCTCCGGCTGGCAAACGCTGATCCATTTGCGCCTGCCCGCCGCCGTGCCGTATTTTCTCGGCGGCCTCAGGATCAGCGGCGGGCTGGCGCTGATCGGAGCCGTGGTGGCGGACCTGATTGTCGGCAAGCCGGGGGCGAGTGCGGGCCTTGCCTACCGCATTGTCGAATCCGGCTACCGCTCCAATATTCCCCGGATGTTTGCCGCGCTGGTGCTGATCTGCCTTACCGGCATCCTGATCTTTTTGTTCTTCACGCTCCTGTCGCAACTCATCCTTGGCCGTTGGCATGACAGCGCCCGCAAGCGCGAGGCGTGATGCCCGTTTGCGCCCTGCATGACGCGCCGCGCTGGGCGATCCGCAATGCCCGCATCCCCGCCTGCCTGGTGCAGGGCGCGGCACTGGCGAGTGACCGGGACGGGCTGGCGCTCGTCGATATGGTCGTAGCGGGCCAGCGGATCGGGAGCCTGCTGCCGGCGGGCCTGCCGGGGCTGGAGGCGGACACGCCCTTTATTGATCTGGCTGGCGGCATGGTCTTGCCCTGCCTCGTGGATGTGCACACCCACCTTGACAAGGGCCATATCTGGCCCCGCACGCCCAACCCGGATGGCACGTTTGCGGGTGCGCTGGCCGCAACCGGGGCAGACCGCACCGCGCATTGGAGCGCCGGGGATGTCCGTGCCCGCATGGATTTTGGCCTGGCCTGCGCCTTTGCCCATGGCACCAGCGCCTTGCGCACGCATCTGGATTCCATTGGCCCGCAAACCGGTATTTCCTGGCCGGTTTTTGAGCAATTGCGCGAGAAATGGCGCGGCAAGATTGAATTGCAGGCGGTGCCGCTGTTTGGCATCAATCTGGCGCTGGATGAAGCGCACCTCGCCGACGTGCTGCACCAGATGGCTGAGACGGGCAGCCGGGTTCTGGGTGCCGTGACCTATATGGACCCGGCATTGCAGGCGGGCCTTGACCTCCTGTTCCGGATCGCCAGCGAAAAGGGGTATGACCTTGATTTCCATGTCGACGAAACGGGCGACCTCGCCGCCCATTCCCTGCGCCTGATTGCCGAGACGGCTATTGCCCACCTATTTCAGGGCAAGATGCTGGCCGGCCATTGCTGTTCCCTCGCCCGGCAGGATGCGGATGAGACGCGGCGAACGGTGGATCTGGTGGCACAAGCCGGGATCAGCATCGTCTCGCTGCCGATGTGCAATCTCTACTTGCAAGACCGGCAAGCCGGCACCACCCCGCGCTGGCGCGGCGTGACGCTGCTGCACGAGTTGCGCGCAGCAGGCGTGCCGGTGATGCTGGCCAGCGACAATACCCGCGACCCCTTCTATGCCTATGGCGATCTCGACATGCTCGAAGTGTTTCGCGAGGGCACCCGCATTCTCCACCTCGACCATCCGCGCGCTGACTGGGCGCGAACCATTGCCGCCACGCCCGCCGCGCAGATGCGGCTGGACGGGCATGGCGTGCTGGCAGCTGGCGGCAAGGCCGATTTCATCCTGACTAGTGCGCGGGATTTCACCGAACTGCTCTCCCGCCCGCAGGCGGACCGCAGGATAGTGCGCGGCGGGCGGATGATGACGGCACGGGTGCCCGCTTACGCAACGCTGCCCGTGTAAGCCGGCAGGTCGCGACCGCCCTCACCCCAAAATCTTCGCCACTTTGTTGGGCCGCAGCCGGTGCGCTTCGGGCATTCCCGACCCCAGGAGCGGGCGCAGATAATCGTGAAAGGCTTTGGTCACGCCATTGCCGGCGGCGTTGATGAATTCATCCTCCATCACCCGCGTCTTGCCGGCCACGGTTTCCAGCGTTACCAACTCGTAATCCACGGCATAATTGCCGCGCCGCTTGATGGAGACCGAACCATCGCGCCCGGCGGAATGGGCAAATTGCACGGCTTTTTCGCCAACCTCGCGCGCCTCGCGCTGGTCGACATCCGACACACAGCCGAGGAACGAGCGCTGGAGATAGCCGAGCGTGTCGCCGCGCACCCGCTTGATGCCAAGCTTGCCCTTGATTTCCTCGCACAGCAAATCGGCCAGCGCGCCCGTGCCGGACAATTGCACATTGCCGTGCGCATCCTTTTCAAGGGTGTTCGCCAGCTTGGTAATAATTGCCGCGCCCTTCTCGTCGTGAATGCCTTCCGACACCGCGATGATGCAGCGGCCATATTGGGCATAGGCGGTCTTCACGTCGGCGAGGAACTTGTCGATGACGAACGTGCGCTCGGGCAGATAGACCAGATGCGGGCCGTCCTCGGGATATTTTTGGCCAAGCGCCGAAGCAGCGGTCAAAAACCCGGCATGGCGGCCCATGACCACGGCGAGATAGACACCGGGCAGAGCGGCATTGTCGAGATTGGCCCCGGCAAAGGCCTGCGCCACAAAGCGCGCGGCGGAGGGGTAGCCGGGCGTATGGTCACAGCCCACCAGATCATTGTCGATGGTTTTGGGAATGTGGATGCAGCGCAGATTATAGCTGGCCGCCTGCGCCGCCTCGCTGACAATCCGCACCGTGTCGGAGGAATCATTGCCGCCGATATTGAAGAAGGTGCCGATGCCATGGGCTTTCAGCACTTTGAAAATCTCGGCGCAATATTTGGCGTCCGGCTTGTCGCGGGTGGAGCCGAGCGCAGAGGAGGGGGTGGCCGCCACCAGTTCGAGATTGGCGGTGGTTTCCTGGGTCAAATCGAGGAAATTCTCCTGCGTAATGCCCTTGACGCCGTGCTGCGCGCCGTAAACCAGCCCGTGCGGGAACAGCCGCCGCGCTTCCAGCACCACGCCGGCCATCGACTGGTTGATGACAGCGGTGGGGCCGCCGCCCTGGGCGACGAGAATTTTTGGGTTGGACATGGTTCCCTCCTTCCGGGAGCGCGGACTTCCAGTCCGCTGTTTCTCCCGCAACATTCTAGACTAGGTTGGCACGAATGAAGCACCTTGAAAAGCGCACTGGAGGTGCGCGGACAAACTACGGACAGGGGTTCATGTGCAACTGGTGGATGGCGTTGATGCGGGTTTCCAGTTCCGGCGTCATCCTGGCCTTTTCCCAGTCCAGCAAAATCTTAAGTTGCGCCATGCTGGTGGCCCCGATGATGCTGGAGGTCAGGAAGGGCCGCGAATTGACGAAGGCCACCGCCATCTGCGCGGGGTCCAGCCCAAATTCGCGGGCCAGCGCGACATATTTTTCAATCGCCACATCCGTCCCCGGCGTCTGATAGCGCTGGCCGCGGTTGAACAGGGTGGTGCGCGTGCCGGGCGGGCGGGCACCATGCAGGTATTTGCCGGTGAGATAGCCCTGCGCCAGCGGTGAATAGGCCAGCAAGCCGACCTCCTCGCGCATCGCCACCTCGGCCATGCCAATCTCGAAAATGCGGTTGAGGAAGTTGTAGGCGTTCTGGATTGCGGCAACGCGGACGTGGCTGCTGCGTTGCGAAGCCTGGACGAACTGCATCGTGCCCCAGGGCGTCTCGTTGGACAGGCCGACCGCGCGGACTTTGCCCGCTTTGACAAAACTGTCCAGAATTTCGACGGTTTCCTCAACCGGGTGTTCCGGGCGTTGCGGGGGCACCTCGTAGACGGTGGGGTTGGCACCCCATTGCGTAAACGAACGGTCCGAGCAATGCAGCTGGTAGAGGTCGATATAGTCGGTCTGCAACCGCTTCAGCGATTTGTCGAGCGCTTCGGTCATCTGCTTGCGGCTGAGTTCCGCCGGTGCGCCATCGTCGCGCAGCCAGTTCATCGGCGAGCGGCCCATGACCTTGGTCGCCAAAATCACCTTGCTGCGGTTGCCGCGCGCCTTGAACCAGGTGCCGATGATCCGCTCGGTGGAACCCTGGGTTTCGGGCATGGGCGGAATGGCATAGGCTTCGGCGGTGTCAAAGAAATTGACGCCATGGGCCAGCGCATAATCCATCTGCTCATGGCCTTCGGCCTCGGTGTTCTGCTGGCCCCAGGTCATCGTGCCCAGACAAATCACCGGCACATCCATGCCGGTGCGGCCAAGTTTGCGCATTTCCATTCAGTCAACTCCGGAAGGGTTTGCCGCAGGGCGGCGGAAGGTGAGCAATCGCGTAGCATTGCCGCGCGGATGCGACAAGGGGATGCCCGGGTTCGCCTGCCCAGCAATCGGGTGAAGAGCTGCTGTGATGCACACGCTTCCCTCATGCTGAGGAGCGGAGCCCTTGCGCAGCGTCTCGAAGCATGCGGGCAGCTTGGCTTGCTCCCAAACCACCCCGGCACACCCTTCGAGGCGGCCCGAAGAAGGCCTCCTCAGGGTGAGGACGGAGGCTTTCCTCACCCGATTCCCCTGCCGCTATGCCAGCCACCTTTTGCGCCGCTTGTAATGTTTCCCGTCGCGAAAACTTTTCCGGTCCGCCCCGGCAACGCCCAGATAAAATTCCTTCACATCCTCATTGCCCGCCAGCACGTCCGCTGCGCCATCCAGCACGACGCGGCCATTCTCCAGAATATAGCCGTAATGGGCGTAGCGCAGGGCAATATTGGTGTTTTGCTCGGCCAGCAGAAAGGAGACGCCCTGGCTGGTGTTGAGGTCGCGCACAATCGCGAAAATCTCCTCGACGATCTGCGGTGCCAGACCCATTGACGGCTCGTCGAGCAGGATCATTTTGGGGCGCGACATCATGGCCCGGCCAATGGCGCACATCTGTTGTTCGCCGCCGGAAGTATAGCCCGCCTGCGACGTCCGCCGCTGCTTCAAGCGCGGGAACAGCGTGTAAATATGCTCCAGGTCCTGCGCGATGGCCTTGGTCCCGTCGCGGCGGGTAAAAGCCCCGGTCAGCAGGTTTTCCTCAATCGTCAGATGGCCGAAGCAGTGCCGCCCCTCCATCACCTGAATGCAGCCGCGCCGCACCAGATCATCGGGTGCCAGCCGGTCGACCCGCTCGCCGTCAAACAGCACCGAACCCTTGGTCACCTCGCCGCGCTCGGCCCGGATCAGGTTGGAAATGGCCTTCAGCGTCGTCGTCTTGCCCGCCCCGTTGGCCCCCAGCAGCGCCACAATGCCGCCCCTGGGCACGCTCAGCGAAACGCCCTTCAGCACCAGCACGACATGGTCGTAGATGACTTCGATATTGTTGAGAGCGAGGATGGGAGCGGGATCGGTCATGCGGCAAGTGTGGCATGGATTTTTGGGGAGTTAAAGCTGACGGAGTGTCGTTCTATGGGATCAGGGACGGCAGACCGGCGGTGGCCACCCAAGCCTCAAGCCCGACGATCAAGCCCGAATATTTCGTGGCGGAAACCCTCTCAAGGAATTTGCGATCATCCGTTATCATCTGGCCGCCAACCAATTGAGCGCAGGCGAGATAGACACAATCACCCAAAAAATGATTGAGTTCCAAGGACATTTCGAATGCCGTTGCCAGAATAGCCTCGGAAGCAATCAGGCTGGAAAAACAATCGGGCAGAGCAGCCAATGCGGCGCGGGCTTGATCGGCGGTCACTTCATTGGAAGCAACCTTTTTCCGTAACGCATTTGCGACTTCGGTCAGAATAAGCGCGGGTGCTGCCCGAGTGACATCTTCCCCCAGCAACCGGCGCGCAAAATGGCGACGCTCTTCCTCGACAAACCACTTTATCGCGATGCTGGCATCTACGACCAGAATCATCTCTCGCGATCCTCGCGAACGAGCTGAGTGCTATCGGTCTGCTTGATGCCTTTGGGTGTCATCGCCGCAATTGCATCGGCGCGGGCGAGCGCGACCGGGCGAGCAGGGCGGATGACTGAATGCCGGAGAAGCGAGAGTATTTCACTCTCGACCGAGATATTGCTGGCTTTGGCCAGCGTTTTCAAACGCCCAAAAAGTTCATCATCAACTCCGCGAAGCATGATTGAGTTCATGGCGCTTTCTCCAGAATATAGCGGAGACCATACTTCAATTTCATCTGCGGTTCAAACCATCCGCGCTTTCATCCGCAACGCCACGATGCCGCCTTGGGGAACCTGCAACGACACGCCTTTGAGCACAAGGATCACCCGGTCACAGATGACTTCGATATTGTTGAGAGCGAGGATGGGAGCGGGGGTGGTCATGGGGGAGTATAGGCAGGAAGCGCAGGGCTGCAAGCAATCCCTGCCGACGCGGCAATGTCAGATGCCGGTGAACAGCATGTCCAGCGCTGCGATAATCCTGTCTCGCTCACTGGCCAGATTGGCGACAGGGTCACCCAGCCGTTTTACTGGCAGGTGAACAATCTCGGTCAAGGCGAGAACAAGTTTCTCGCCGTTGACTTCCAAAACGGGAGTCAGCCGATCAAACACCGGCGTATCGCCGAACCGCCGCAGCGGCGCAACGACGGCTGAACGCAAAGGCGATAGCAAGTCACTTTGCAGAACGATCACATAGGGAATACCGGGATCGCGGGGAAAGCCATGCGAAAACACGTCAAACTGCGTCATTTGCCCCATTCCACCAGCCCGGCAGCGTTTCGCTGAACAGGCCTTGCGCCTCTGCACGTTGATTATAGCTGGCTATTGCAGCGGCATTGTCCGCTTGCCAGCGAGCGGCTGCCTCGGCCCGGACGGCTTTGTGGATGGCATCACGGGCAATTTTTGACAAATTAAGGTCAAAAGCGCGGGCCTGCGCAACCAGGGTGGCGTCCAGCGAAAGATTGACGGATTTTGAATGCGCATGGTTCATGCGCATAATATGCGGGATAAAAATGTCTTTGGCAAAGGGAAAGTCGGGATCATTCCGGAAGAAAATCATCTCCAGCAGGGGAGAAGGCCTTCGCGTCACAGATCGCAGCCTTCACCTGATTGCCCCGTGGACAAAATGCCCGGCAAGGTTTCAAACCATCCGCGCCTTCATCCGCAGCGCCAGTTCCACCGTCGCCATCAGATCGTTGTTGTCCTCGATGCGCAGCATGCGGATATCGCGAACGGAGGGGCCGAACCAATCGTATTCCAGCGCCAA
>JAYVYA010000197.1:0-2748 GCA_043784745.1 Hyphomicrobiales bacterium | reverse complement strand
CAAGCAATGACTTGACCAAGCCCTGAGCCCAAAACCATAATCAGAGGTGGCTCACTTCTCAATGAAAAACCCGGCTCACTTCTGAGTGGAAATCAACAGCTCGGCATTGCGCAGGCCTGTTAACACCAACGCAAGGTCTTTCCGCTAGTTTGCAGCCACTCCAGCAACGGACGTGAGCTGTCAGCAACTGGGGAATACCAATCCAAAAAGGAGCAATGCAATGAAGAATGTTCTCGCCCGTTTCGTCAAGGACCAGTCCGGAGCAACCGCCATTGAATACGGCCTGATTGCCGCTCTCGTGAGCATCGCCATCATCGGTGCCCTGACCACCCTCGGCACCAAGCTGTCGGCAAACTTCGGCAACGTCAGCGGCCAGCTGAAGTAGCCCCGGCCCGCCCGACGGCGGACCGGCTTCACAGAGTTCAGGAAGCGGCTCCGGACATTCCGGGGCCGCTTTTTGTTGTGCACCGGCAAGCGCGGCAATAAATTGCGTCCCGCCGGCGGCCCAGTTGTAACCAAAGGTAAACTTCGCCCGGCTAGGCTCGCGCCGGTGCAAGTTCCGTCAGGCGGCGGGCCGGATGGTATTGCAGGAATGGTGAGTGACATGAATATGACTGTCTCAGCATTGATTTACCCGTTCCTGATGATTTTTCCGTTCCTGATGATCTATTCGGCCTTTTCCGACCTGTTTACGATGACGATTCCCAACAATGTCTCGCTCGTGCTGCTGGCGGCGTTTCCAGTTCTGGCTTATGCTGTGGGGGTGTCGCCTGAAACCATCGGCTGGCACCTCTCCTGCGGAATGGGCATCCTCGCCATCACCTTCGCCATGTTTGCGCTTGGCTGGATTGGCGGGGGCGACGCCAAGCTGGCAGCGGCGACGGCGTTGTGGCTTGGCTGGGACCACATGCTGGATTTTGGATTTATCGCCTCAATTCTGGGCGGTGTGCTGACACTGGCGTTTCTGCAAATGCGTCGCATACCCTTGCCCATATCGCTTCTCTCGCGCGTCTGGATCGAGCGGCTGCACAACAGCGCCAATGGTGTTCCCTATGGCATTGCGCTCGCAGCCGCCGGACTGATCGTTTATCCGGACTCTCCGGTATGGCTTGGCGCTTTCATCCATTAAAAGCAGACCGAACCCGCATGCCGTTGCGGCATAATTCGATTTGGACACACTCGGTTAACCTTAATTTGACGTTTCGATGATTGACTCCGACTTGCGCCTATCACCGGGCGTCGAGTCAGCGGAAGCCAATCAACATGAAAGTTGCACGTCTTGCAGTTTTGGGAGTTGCACTCGCAGCTGGCGGCGGTGCCGCCTATTTCATGAGCGCCAAAACACCAGCCCCTGTTCAGGTTATGGCACCCACAATTGACACCGATGAGGTGCTGGTGGCTTCCAAGGACTTGCCCATGGGCACGCTGGTGGGGGAAGTCGACTTGATGTGGCAGCAATGGCCGACCAAGGCCACCTCCCCCGGCATGATGACCAAAAGTCAGAACCCGAATGCGATGGAAGATGTCAAAGGCTCGGTATTGCGCAGCAATTTTATCCAGGGCGAGCCAATCCGCAAGGACAAGCTGGTCAAGGGGCCCAATTCCGGTTTTATGTCGGCGATTGTGCCAAGCGGCTTGCGGGCCGTCGCCATCAATATTGAGACGGGCGGATCGACCTCGGCTGGCGGCTTTGTCCTGCCAAATGACCATGTCGATGTCCTGCGCACCTTTCGGGACATGACTGGCAGCAAGAGTTTGGGCCAGGATATTGTGGGTGTGCAGACGCTGCTGACCAATGTGCGGGTGCTCGCCATTGGCCAGAACGTCCAGGAGAAGAACGGCGAACGGATTGTGGTGGGTGCCACCGCGACCCTGGAGCTGGATCCCGCCCAGTCTGAACTGATCACGCTGGCGCAGCGTTCAGGGCAATTGTCCCTCGCGTTGCGCAGCATGGTGGATTCGACCCAGCCAGCCAAAACTTTTCCGTTGTTGGGCAGTGTCGATGAATCGGAGGGCCCCGGCCTCAGCATCGTCCGCTTTGGTGTGCCCGCCGGAGGCCAGCAAAAATGAATTGCTTGCTTTGCCCCTCCTCCCGGCTGGCCTGCGCCAGACGTTTCATTGTTATCCAGCGCCCGCTTGTGGCTGCGCTCGCTCCGGAGTTTTGGTCATGAACAGTGCGATCAAGCAGGTTACCGCCCGCCTTGCCATCGGTCTTCTGGCAGGCAGTCTGGTGCCGGTCGCCGTATTGGCCTCGTCAACGGTGCAGGCCCAGCAAATTCAGCCTGAGCCCGGTGTGATGGTCAAGCGGCTGTCGATGGGCGTTGGCCATTCGGTGATGGTGGATTTGCCGCGCGATGCCGCCGAAATCTTCATCGGCAGCCCGAAAGTGGCCAATGCCGTCGTGCGCTCGCCGCGCAAGCTGTTCATTCTGGCGCTCGAAAATGGCCAGACCACGATTTACGCCCTCGATGCGCAGGGCAGGCAAATCGCGGTGATCGAAATATCGACGGGCAGGAACGTCGAGGAACTGGCACAAATCCTCAAGACAGCCCTGCCAAAATCCAGCATTACCGCGCGAACCGTTCAGGACACGATCATCCTGACTGGCACGGTGGCGCGATGATGGCGCGAAAGCCGTATTGGTCCAGCGCCCAGGGCGCGTGTTCGCGCGACGAGCCGCAGCCAAAATTTTTGCGCGCCAGCAGGCCTGCAGCATCATGTGGCCGGATTCGAGTCCCGGGTGGGTGG
>JAYVYA010000196.1:0-5785 GCA_043784745.1 Hyphomicrobiales bacterium | reverse complement strand
AACAAAAAAGCCGCCCGGTCAGGGCGGCTTTCAAACGGTCAGGCGCGGCCAAAACCCTACTTGATCTTGGTTTCCTTGAACTCGACGTGCTGGCGCACGATCGGGTCATATTTCTTGAACGTGAACTTCTCCGTCTTGGTGCGGGCATTCTTCTTGGCGACATAGAAGAAACCGGTATCGGCTGTGGAGAGCAGCTTGATCTTGATATTGGCGGCCTTGGCCATGGCGGAACCCTGGGTTTGAAAGAAACGAAAAAGCCCGTGGCAACCCAAGGTCGCAAGGCAATGATGCGGTGGACATGACAAATTGGCGGGGGGTTGTCAAGGAAAGTTCGTTGACAGGAAAGTTCGCTGCCCGCGAGCCAGTTGAAGCGCAAACGGCCTCAGGCCGGCAGCCCCGTCGCCTTCTCCCGCCACAACCGCACGGTGATCACGGCGATATAGGCCGCAAACAGCGCTGCCATGCCGCCAAACAGGCCGTGGGGGTTCCACAGGTCCATTGCCGCCCCCAGCAAGGGCGGCCCCAGTAACATGCCCAGCGAGTAGAGCATGACAAAGGCCGCGTTGGCGGTCGCCAGTTCCGGCCCGCTGTAGCGCGCCCCCAGATGCGCCAGCCCGAGCGGATACAGCGCGCCGACAATGCCGCCCCAGACCAGCAGCACGGCGGCAAGGCCCAGAAAGCCGCCTGCGAAGGGCGCAACAAGGCAGCCACCCAACCCCGCCAGTGCCACGCAAAACAGCAGCACGCGCCGGTCCATCCGGTCCGAGAGATAGCCGATGGGCAGTTCAAACAGCACGCTGCCGATGGCGAACAGGCTAACACACAGGGCCGCCCGCGCTTCGCCATAGTCGAGCCTGAGGGCATAGACCGGCAAAAGACTCATGGCACCCGTTTCAATCACGCCAAAGGTGAAAGCGGCCAAAGTAGCCGCCGGGGCTCCGGCAAGAAAAGCCAGCAGCTTGATCCGGCCTTTGCCTTCCAGCACCGGGGCTCCATTCCCCGCCAGCGCCACCGGCACGCCTGCGAGGGCAAACAGCCCGGCCCCCAATGCGAACGGGATCAGACCGTCCGTGCCGGTCAGCCCCAGCAGGGCCGGGCCTGTGGCAAAGCCGAGCGCCAGTGCGGTGGCATAAATGCCCATGATGAAGCCGCGCCGCTCGGGCGGGGCGGCGGCGTTGATCCAGTACTCGCTCATCACGAACAGGACGGTAAGCGATGCGCCAAACAGTAGCCGCAGCGGAAACCACAGCGTGAAATTGCGGGTGAGACCAAACGCCAGCAGGCAGGCCATGCCCAGCACCAGCGCCGCCAGCATCAACCGCCGCACGCCAAAATGCCGGGCGGTGCGCGGCACGAAGGGGGCAAACACCAGCGTGGCAATGGCACCCAGAGCCGTGTTCAGCCCGATATCCCGCGCCGAAAATCCGGCCTCGGCCATGCGCAGCGACAGCAGCGGGATGGAGAGGGACAGGCCGATGCCGACGGTCGAAATCGCCGAAATCGCCGCTGCCAGCGTCAGCCATTGCGTGCGGGGCGGGGCGCTCAAAGCTCCTCCCGGAACCAGCGGCGGTTTTTCTCGAAGAAAAACGGGACGGGTAAATGATGGCCAAAGCCGCCGTCAATCCGGGTTTTCAGCTCGTTCAGCACCACGCCAGTGATCGAGGGCAAATCCAGCTTGTGCGTCTCGTCCAGCCGCTGCCAGACCAGCTCGACCAGTTCGGATTCGGGGCCGATGATGCCCTTTACCCTGACCGCAATCTCTTGCGCATCTACCGCGAAAAACCGCGCATCAAACCGCTTGGGGCGTTTGGGCGGCGTGATGGCGCGGGCGATAAAATGCAGGCTTTCCAGATTGGGAAACACTTCATGCTCCGCAAACTCGGCCCACTTGCCCTGCGGCGGGCTTTCCGGCTTGCCCATGTCAGCCGCGCCAATTACCAGCCCGGTCTCCTCAAAGGTCTCGCGGATGGCGGCCAAAGCCAGCGCGCGGGCCCGGCTGGCCGAGCCGCCGCTGACACGGGCCACCAGTTTGTCTTCCACCTTTTGCGGCAAGGCACCGGC
The DNA here is from genome assembly GCA_043784745.1 of Hyphomicrobiales bacterium. Classification (GTDB taxonomy): domain Bacteria; phylum Pseudomonadota; class Alphaproteobacteria; order Rhizobiales; family Beijerinckiaceae; genus JAYVYA01. Next base: position 3,724 of record JAYVYA010000196.1, on the reverse strand, counting down.
CACGTTCATCCGGCGGTCTCCAGGCTCAATGCCACCGCCCGGAAACACGAATTTCCCGGGCATGAATGTGTGGCCGGCGTGTCGCCGCCCCATCAGCACTTTTGGATGCGCGCCGCTGCGGTCAATCACAATCAGCGTCGCGGCATCGCGCGGGCGCAGATTTGGCCATTTGCGCTCGCGCTCGGGCTCGGTCAGCGCCAGCGCATGTGCATGGGTGGCGGAGGCTTGCGTCATTCGCCCGCCCCGCTGGCCGATTCAAAGCCGTGCATCCGCAGCGCCCATTGCCAGGCAATCAGCCCGCCCTTGAAAATGGGCAACAGCCACAGGCACAGAACCAGCGCCAGCGTTGGCCATACCAGCAGGTGCAGCCAGACGGGCTGTGTGTCATCCACCGTTTCCACCCACAGCATCAGCGCGCCGACCACATGCCCAACTACCAGAATCGTCAGATAGGGCGGCGCATCATCGGCGCGGTGGTAGTGCAATCTTGTGCCGCAGGACGGGCAGCCATCGTTGACCTTGAGATAGGCGCGGAACATTTTGCCTTGCCCGCACGCGGGGCAGCGCCCCCTCATGCCGCGCCAGATGGCGGGCCAGGCGGGGCGGGCGGCGAGCACGGGGGATGCAGCACTCATCATTGGCCTCTGTTGTTTTTGGACGCTTTGCCTGCATGTGACCGCGACTGCCGTCCTTTGCCAGAAGGCGCATTGTCACGCCCGCCAAATCCCCGGTGCTTTTTGGCGGATACAGCGGCGCGGTTGCCCTGCGCCGCCCCGTCCGACAGCATTTCAAATCGCAGGGCACCGGCAAACGGGGCCGCCTCGACCAGTTTCACCCGGACCGAGTCGCCGAGCCGGAATGTTTCGCCGGTGCGGTTGCCGATGAGCGCGTGCAGGGTTTCCTCATAGCGGAAGAAATCGTGGCCCAGCGTCGCAGCGGGCACAAACCCGTCCGCGCCGGTTTCGGACAGCTTGACGAACAGGCCAGCTTTCGTCACGCCGGAAATCCGCCCGTCAAATTCCGCCCCGACCTGCCCGGCCAGGTGGGTGGCAATCAGCCGGTCCGTCGTCTCGCGCTCGGCGGCCGAGATTTTTTCGGCAATCTCCACCAGTTCCGCCTTGGGCATATCGGGCAGCCCATCGGCACCAAACCCCAGGGCACGGATCAGTGCGCGGTGAACAATGAGATCAGCATAGCGGCGGATCGGCGAGGTGAAATGGGCGTAGCGGCGCAGGTTAAGGCCAAAATGCCCGTAATTTTCCGCCACATATTCCGCCTGCGCCTGGCTGCGCAGCACCACTTCATTGACCAGCACTTCGTTTTCAGTGCCCTTGACCCGCTCCAGAATGCCGTTGAACTGGGCGGCGCGGATCACCTGGCCCTTGGCCAGCTTGATGCCGATGGAGGCGAGAAACTCGCTGAGATTGTTCAGTTTTACCAGCGTCGGTTCGTCATGGGCACGGTAGATCAATTGCTGGCGCTTGTCCTCCAGCGTTTCGGCAGCCGCTACATTGGCGAGGATCATGCACTCTTCGATCAACCGGTGCGCATCCAGCCGCGCGGGGATGATGACGCGGGCCAAGGTGCCATCGCCATTCAGCACCAGCTTGCGCTCGGGCAGGTCGAGGTCCAGCGGGCCGCGTTTTTCGCGGGCGATTTTCAGGCAGGTGTAGGCGGCATAGAGCGGGCGCAGCACGCCTTCCAGCAGCACCCCGGTGGTCGCGTCCGGCTTGCCGTCAATCGCCGCTTGGGCCTGCTGGTAGCTGAGCTTGGCGGCGGAACGCATCATGATGCGGTGAAAACTATGCGACAGCTTGCGCCCGTCCGCCGCGATCACCATCCTGACCACCAGCGCCGGGCGGTCCTCCAGCGGGCGCAGCGAACAGAGGTCGTTGGAAATCCGCTCGGGCAGCATCGGCACAACCCGGTCGGGGAAATACACCGAATTGCCGCGCAGCAATGCCTCCCGGTCGAGTGGCGAATGCGGGCGGACATAAGCGGCGACATCGGCAATGGCGATGGTAAGAATGTGCCCGCCGGGATTGCCGGGCGTGATATCGGGCCCGGCGTGCACGGCATCGTCATGGTCTTTGGCATCTGCGGGGTCGATGGTGATGAGGGGCAGGCTGCGCCAGTCTTCCCGCCCCGCCATGGTTGCGGTTCGCGCCGCTCCGGCTTCGGCCAGCGTATCGTTGCGGAAGACATTGGGTATCTTGTGGGTGTGGATGGCAATCAGGCTCAGCGCCTTCTCGCTGGCGAGCGACCCCAGCCGCTCCTTGACCCGCCCGGACGACAGCCCAAAACGGTCATCGCGCAGCAGGTCCACGGCCACCAGATCGCCCTCTTCCGCCTCACCCCGGTTAGCCTCCGCCACCACCAGCTCGCGCGAAAAATTCTTCTTGTCCACCGGCACAATCCGCCCGCCGCCGACGCCATCGTCCCGGAAAATCCCCAGCACCGGGGATTTGGCGCGCGACAGCAGCTTGAGCACCCGGCCGGTATAGGCGGGCGCGCCCTTTTCCGGATCGGAATCACGCTCCGCCCGCACCAGCACCCGGTCTCCCACGCCCGGCACCGGCTCGCCGGGGCGGGGTTTTCGCGGCAGGTGCAGGGCGATCCTGGGGGCGGGGCCGTCGGCCAAATCCCAGTCGACCGGGCTGGCGAGCAGCTCGCCGTCACGGTCCCGCCCAAAAATATCGGCCAGCACCTGCGGCGGCAGGCTGCCCGCACTGGACAGGACCCCGTGCCGGCGCTCGATCGAGCCCTCCGCTTCCAGCTCTTTCAGCACGGCTTTGAGCACAATTCTGTCATCGCCCTTGATGCCAAAGGCCTTGGCGATTTCGCGCTTGCCGATGCGCTTGGGTTGCTTGCCGCCAGCGGCCAGCAGCGCCGCCTTCTCGCGGGCGACAAAGGCGAGAACGGCGTCTCGGGTGAGGGCGGGGGGGGCAGAATTCTTGGCCAAAACGGACTTTCACAATGCAGGGCGCGTGCAACCTGTCTATAGCATGACAGTGCCCAAGTCCCGCATTTCCGGCGAGGGGACAGGCACGAGGAAGCGCCAATGGAATTTCTGAGCCAGATTGGCGACCTTGAAGCGATATACGGCGCGCCGGGGGAATCCTCCACAGCCAAGGTAGCCGACTATCTGACCCCGCACTACCGCGCCATGCTGGAAGCCTCGCCGTTTTGCGCGCTGGCAACATCTGGCCCGGAAGGACTGGATTGCACACCGCGCGGTGACCGCCCCGGCGAGCTGGTACGGGTTCAGGACGACAAAACCCTGCTGATGCCGGACCGGCGCGGCAATAACCGCATCGATTCGCTGCGCAATATTTTGCGCGATCCGCGCGTGGCGCTGATGTTCCTGATCCCCGGCAACCACAACGCCCTGCGCATCAATGGAAGCGCGCAGATTACGGCGGACCCGGATGTGCTGGCCTCCTTCGCCGTCGATGGCAAGGCCCCGCGCACGGTCATCGTGATCGGAATAGAGGCTGTTTACTTCCAGTGCGGCCGTGCCATCGTCCGCTCCGAACTGTGGAACCCGGCGCGGTTTGTGGCGGAAGGGGCTTTGCCGACGGCGGGGGAGATTCTGGCGGAATTGTCTGGCGGCCGTGTTGGCGGCGCGGAATATGATCGGGTATGGCCTGAGCGGGCGAAGGGGAGTTTGTGGTAGGGGGTGCAGAGAGCGAGAAATGGTTCAACTGAAATTAAAATTATGATT
>JAYVYA010000195.1:0-4655 GCA_043784745.1 Hyphomicrobiales bacterium | reverse complement strand
GTTTTACCCGCGCGCCAACCACCTCCGAGACGGGGAGGCGGGCACGGATTTCCTCCAGGAATTCGGGGGTGAAACGCATGGTTTGCCTTAGCACAGATTTCCGGACCAACGCGCGTTTTCAGCGCATTGTCACCAGCATCCACAGCCAGCCAGGAGCGCGGGTTGTTCACCCGCCTGTTCCGGTGAATCATTGAGAGGCGAAAAGGAGCGCGTTGAAAACCCGTGCTCCGGACTCTTGCCGCGTTTCTGCTAGCGGCTGAAGCGGCCGGCATCGGGGCGACGTTGCTGGCTGTTGGCATTGGCCGGGCGCGGGCGGGGTGCCTGGGGGCGTTCGGCCTGGGGTGTCGCGCCAGCCTGCGAAAAACTGCGGGCGGGCTGTGCGATGGGGCTGGTGCTGGCAAAGGGTGGCCTGCGCTGCTCGTCCCGGCGTGGTGCGCGGCTGTCCGTCCGCTCGCCTTGCGGGGCGGGGCCACGACCCGAGGGCGCATGGCTGGACGGGCGGCGGCTGTCCTGCCGGGCGGGGCGCGGCGCGTCAATGGGCGAGGCTTCGCGCATCACGCCAGCCTGTGCACCCAGCGGGTTGTCGCTGACAGGCACCTTCTGGCGGATCAGCCGCTCAATATCGCGCAGATAAGCGCGCTCCTCGCGATCACAGAACGAGATGGCCATGCCATCGGCCCCGGCACGCGCTGTGCGGCCAATGCGGTGAACATAGCTTTCCGACACATTGGGCAAGTCAAAATTGATGACATGCGAAACGCCATCCACATCAATGCCGCGCGCCGCAATGTCGGTGGCAATCAGCAAGCGCGAGCGCCCGGCCTTGAACGCCGCCAGCGCCCGCTCGCGCTGGGCCTGTGACTTGTTGCCATGAATGGCGTCGGCGACGATATTGGCAGCGGCGAGGTGCTTCACAATCCGGTCGGCGCCATGCTTGGTGCGCGAGAACACCAGCGCGCGGCGGATCGACACATCCTCCAGCAATTTGTGCAAGACTGCCTGCTTGTCGCGGGTTTCGCAGAAAATCACCGATTGTTCCACGCGGTCAGCCGTCGCCGCGACCGGGGTAACCGCGACCTTGGCCGGATCTTTCAGCAAATGGTCGGCAATGTCAGCCATTTCCTTGGGCATGGTGGCCGAGAAGAACAGGCTCTGGCGCTGCCTGGGCAGCATGGCGACAATCTTCTTGATGTCGCGCAAAAAGCCCATGTCGAGCATCTGGTCGGCTTCGTCGAGCACGAAGATTTCGATGTCAGCGAGGGAAAGGGCGCGCTGGTTGATCAGGTCGAGCAGGCGGCCCGGCGTCGCCACGACAATGTCGAGGCCCATGGCGCAATTCCTCACCTGGCGGCCAATCGGCACGCCGCCGAAAATCACTGTGGAATTAAGCCGCAGGTTGCGGCCATAGGTGCGGAAACTCTGCTCGATCTGGCTGGCGAGTTCGCGGGTGGGGGAGAGCACGAGGCAGCGGCACGAGCGCGGCTGCGCCCGCTTCTGGGCTTTGGTCAGCCGGTCCATGATCGGCAAAGCGAAGGCGGCAGTCTTGCCGGTGCCGGTCTGGGCAATGCCCAGAAGGTCCCTGCCTTCGAGCACATGGGGAATGGCCTGCGCCTGAATCGGGGTGGGAACGGCGTAGCCTTCGCTCACCAGTGCTTTAAGCAGGGCTGCGGACAGGCCAAGGTCAGTGAAATTTGTCAATGTGGAATTCTTTCGGTCAGGGCAAGGATGCCATCAGGGCAAGGATGCCATCAGGGCAAGGATGCGGTCAGAATGAAATGCGCCGGCGGATTCCCGTTTGGTTTGCCGGATGGCAATTGTCCCAAGGGGAAAAACGCGCCCTGCGTGATCCGGGCCGTATCGAAGTCGTGAAAGGCGGGTTGGGCGGGATTAAGAAATCCCGTTCACGCAGACCCTGCCATCCGTTGCCGACGCGATGAAAGGCTTGAATGCGCGCCTGCGAGGAGAAAGTCAAGGGAAATGCTGCAATGCAAAATGAACGGGACGCCGGTTGCAATCTCACGCGGCGCATGGTGTTAAGTGTCCGGCCTGTCACCCGGAGCCAAGCCTTGCCGTCCCTGTTCCGTTTCCTGTTCTATGTCGCCATTCTCGCAGGCATCGTCTATGGCGGCATGTTCGCGCTGGCAACGTTTGTCGAGCCGGTGCCACGGGATATGGTTCAAACGGTGCCAGCTTCAAAATTTGCCAAGTAAGGGCAAAATGTGCGTTTTTTCAAGATTTGAGCTATAGAATGCCGTTCTATGACTCATAGATTGCCAAAAATTGAGTTATTGACCCATTCCATTGCTAATCCGCAAGCGCCGCCCAATGTCCAGCGCCTCCCGTGAAATCGATTCCTTCCTCGACATGATCGCCGCCGAGCGCGGGGCGGCGGCCAATACGCAGGAGGCCTACCGGCGCGACCTCCAGGATTATGCCGCCTTTCTCAAGGCCCGGGCCCTCACCGCCGCCGCCGCCCAGTCCGCCACCATCCGTGACTATCTGGCCGACCTTGAGCTGCGCGGTTTCAAGGCCTCCTCCAGCGCGCGGCGGTTGTCGGCGGTGCGGCAGTTTCACAAGTTTCTCTATGCCGAAGGCAAGCGCACGGATGATCCGGCTTTGGTGCTGCAAGGCCCGCGCAAGGGGCTGGCGCTGCCCAAAATCCTCAGCGTGGCGGAGGTGGACAGGCTGCTGGCCGTGGCGGGCGAGGGGCTGGACAACGAAGCGCGGCCCGCCAGCGAGCGGCTGCGGACGGCGCGAATGCATTGCCTGCTGGAATTGCTCTATGCCACCGGCCTGCGCGTATCGGAACTGGTCAGCCTGCCCAAAACGGCGGCGCGGGCGAAGGAGCCGCTGATCGGCATCAAGGGCAAGGGCGGGCGCGAGCGGCTGGTGCCCCTTTCCGAACAATCGCGCACGGCGATGCAGTTGTTTCGCGCCCTGCTGGAAGCGCGCCATCCCGGCGCAGCGGCGGGGCCATGGCTGTTTCCAGCAGACAGTGACAGCGGCCATCTGACCCGGCAGGCCTTTGGGCGGGACCTGAAAAGCGTGGCGGCGCTGGCCGGAATCAGTTCCGCCCGCATCAGCCCGCATGTGCTGCGCCATGCTTTTGCCAGCCACCTCCTGCAAAACGGCGCAGATTTGCGGGTGGTGCAGGAATTGCTCGGCCATGCCGATATTTCGACGACACAGATTTATACCCATGTGCTGGACGAGCGGATGAAGGCGATGGTGCGCGATTTGCACCCGTTGGGGGATGAATGATAACGCAGGGTTGACGCCTCGCGCCTGGAAAGGCATGGGGCGAGCAGATATTGCCTGAAGCAAGGACACCCCATGAAAGCCCGCGTTTCCGTGACCCTGAAATCCGGCGTGCTGGACCCGCAAGGCAAGGCGATTGAGGGCGCATTGCGCTCGCTCGGCATTGCCGGAGTGGACAGCGTGCGCCAGGGCAAATTGTTCGAGATCGAGCTGGCGGGCACCGACAAGCCCGCTGCGCAGGCGGCACTGAAACTGGCCTGCGAAAAACTGCTCGCCAATCTGGTGGTGGAGAATTACCATATCGATATTGTGTAAGGTGCCGGTTTGGCTGGTGCTACGAAGACCTCGGCACAATTTTCGGAAACCCCTAAATGAAATCCGCCATCATCACCTTCCCTGGCTCCAACCGTGACGGTGACGTTGCGCGCGCCCTGCACCAGAGCACCGGCCAGGCGCCCGCCCGCCTCTGGCACGCCGATCATGAACTGCCCGCCGGCACGGACCTCGTCGTGCTGCCCGGCGGCTTTTCCTATGGCGATTATTTGCGCTGCGGGGCGATTGCCGGGCGCGCCCGTATCATGGACGCGGTGCGGGCCCATGCGGCGCGCGGCGGGCTGGTGCTGGGCATTTGCAACGGCTTCCAGATTCTGGTCGAGAGCGGTTTGCTGCCGGGCGTGCTGATGCGCAATGCCAATTTGCGTTTCATTTGCAAAATGCAGCATTTGCGGGTGGAGCGCAACGACACCGCCTTTACGGCGGCCTATGGGCCGCACCAGATCATCAAGGTCTGCATTGCCCATGGCGAAGGCAATTATGTCGCCGATGCCCAAACCCTGCAGCAGCTGGAAGGCGAGGGGCGCATCGCCTTCCGCTATTGCGATGCAGCGGGCGAGGTCGGCGGCGCGGCCAATCCGAATGGCTCAATGCATGATATTGCCGGAATTTATTCGCAAAAGCGCAATGTGCTGGGCCTGATGCCGCACCCCGAGAACCTGATTGACGCTCTGGCGGGCGGCACCGACGGGCGGGGGATGTTTGAGGGGCTGGCGGCGGCCTGAGGGGTTGCCGAACTCCAAACGTGCGCACTTCACATGCGGCGAGAGAGGCGGCACAATCGGCCCCGACGAAGAGCTGGCCTTCGGCATTGACGCCATGCAGGTGGCGGCGGACTGCTTCAATGTCCGCACCAGGATTGTGCATTTCCAGTGCGCCCGTGCGGAGCGTCCCGGCTTCACAGCTGAGCTGCGGAGAAGCGCACTGGAAGTGCGCGGTCCGGGGGGCTCTACTGGCCGGCATCCTTCACCAGCGCCGCCTGCTGTGCGGCATCGGGCCCGCCCAGAAAGCGCCGGGGTTTTCCGGTTTCCAGCAGCAGGCCCCAAGCCTGCGCGCCATCTGGC
>JAYVYA010000194.1:0-2787 GCA_043784745.1 Hyphomicrobiales bacterium | reverse complement strand
GTGGCGCTGGCCCGGGCCAACAAGGCACCCTGGCCCATCGGCGCAACGTCCGCCGTGCATTCGCAGATGAGCTATGCCTATCATCTGGACGCAGGTGCCTTTGCCACATACCTCAAAGGCATTGCCACGCGCGAAGGCGTGGCGCATGTGTTTGGCGATGTGCAGCACACCGCGCTGGCCCCGGATGGCGCGATTGCGCATGTCGATATTGGCGGCGACCGGCGGATTGAGGCGGACCTGTTCATCGACGCTACCGGATTTTCCGGCCTGCTGATCGAGAAGGCGCTGGGCGACAAGTGGATCGACTGGTCGAACCAGATGCTGTGTGACCGGGCGGTGGCGATGCCGCTGCCCCGCAGCGACACTTTTGCGCCCTATACAAGGTCCACTGCGCTGCCCGGAGGCTGGAGCTGGACCATCCCGCTCAGCACCCGCACCGGCAATGGCTATGTCTATTCCAGCGCGCATCTGACGGACGAGGCGGCGGTGGAGACTTTGGTAAAGCGCTCCGGGCTGGCAAAAGCCCGCACTGCCGATCCGCGCTTTCTCAAGATAAGGGTGGGGCGGCGCAGCCAGTTCTGGGTGAAAAATTGCGTGGCCATCGGGCTGTCGTCCGGCTTTGTCGAGCCGCTGGAATCGACCGGCATCCACATCATCCAGGCAGCAGCCATGGCACTGGCGCATTTCCTTCCCGACCGCCGCTTCGATCCGGCGCTCCGCCGCGCCTATAACCAGCGAATGGACCGGACCTATCACGAGGTCCGCGACTTCATTGTGCTGCATTATTTGCTGAACCGGCGCGCGGAACCATTCTGGCGCGAGTCCCGCGCGGTGCCTGTGTCCGACAACCTGAGCGAGCTGCTGGAACTTTATGACGAGACCGGACGGCTGGACACTTCGCGCCTCGACCTGTTTCAGCCCACCAGCTATTATGCGATTCTGGCCGGATCGGGCCGGCTGCCGCGCCGCCCGGTTGTTGAGGCGCAGACCATGCCCTCCACCCAGAACCGGCACCATCTGGATGGCATCCGCGCCGAAAACCAGCGCTTTGCCAGCAAAATGCCGTCACATGCCGATTATCTGGCCCATATCAACAAAAAAGCATTGTGATGTCCTGCGCCGAACTCATCGGGCGGATTGAACAGATTGGACATGCCTTTGCCAGGGAGCATTCCGTCAAATTAGTGACCGGCCGCGTGCTGGACGAACGGGTGCTGCTGAGCCTGCATCGTTCGGACTTTGGGCAGGATGTGCTTGCCGGAATCACCGCCATCGCGCGGGAATTTGCGGCCCCGGAGGCCGTGACCGGGCAATTTGCTGCCGCACTGGCGGGGGCCGGCATTGTGCATTTCGGCTTTGAAGGCGGTGGTGGCCGGGCGATCTGCAAAGTCTATTTTGAATATGTGGCGGTGGCGCGGGCCGCGATGCAAAAGTCAAAGCCCGATCCGGTGCTGGTCCACCGCGCTATCAAATGGGATCGGGAGGACCCCTCGCGCCAGGCAGTGACCCTCTACACGCTCCGGCCCGATGCGGAAGCGGCGGGTCTTGCCGCCGCAATTGACAGCAGCTGCCCGCTGCCCGCCTTCCGCCACCTGCTGCACGAGACGGTGAGGCTGGCCGATGTGCGGCTGCCCGGAATCAGGCCAATGGCGCTGGATGTGGCGGAAGCGGGCAATCCACGCCAGTCGATTGACATCAACCTCTATCCCGCAGGGCTGGAACTGCGCGATATTGCCAGTCTGGTCACTCCGGTCGTTGCGGCGCTGGACGCCCCGGCGCAGCTGTGGGACAAACTACTGCAAGTCCATGGCGGCAAACAGCTGGGCCATGTATCGGCGGGGCAGGGGCGCGATGGCACCCCCTTTGCGACGGTGTATTTCGGTGTCGAGACCGGGGGGCAGGCAGCAAATGGGCGTTAGCATTCACGCCATCGAACGGGTTGGGGCCAACACCCGCCATGCGGATTTTTGCCTGTGGGACTATCCCCCGCCGCGCCCGGCGCAGGGCAAGCTGGCCAGTGCCAACCTTTTGTGGCGGGCAATCGAGGCCTCGGGCGAAGGCGATGCGCTGGTGGCGGCCTGCGAAACGCTGCGTAGCGGGCTGGGCCCCGGCATGACGGTCTATGGTGTCAAATCATCGCGGGGCCGCCTCGCCTTTGAATTCTATTTCTATGATTATGCCCGGCTGGAGCGGAAAGTGTCGGTTTCCCGCGTCATCGACATTCTGCAACCGGCGGTGACTCATGATCTGAAGCGGCTGGAGGGGCGACCCTATTTCATGTTCTCGCTGGATCTGGACGAGGCCATTGTGACGCGCCAGCGGCCCCTGGAAATCGTCAACCTGTATATTGGCAATCCCGGCAGCTCGGTTTCCTCCGGGATTTGTTATGAAGTGGGAGCGGCGGGGGCGAGGCTGGCCAATTTCTATTTCTTCTTCAACGCGAAAACCCAGATGCAGGAGGTTCGCGGCAAGGCGGCTTGTTCGGCCCACCATGACCTGCGCGGTGCGGTGCTCGAACCCCTGTTCCGCAAGCCCTGGCTCGATTGTGAAGTGGCGGTGGTGGCCAACAAGCAACGGAATGACGGGCTGTATTTTTCGCGCGTCGGCACGCCCGCGCTCATTGATTTTCTGGAGACCCAGGCCTGGCCCGAAGCCCTCACCGCTTTCGTGCGCGATAACAGCGCCGATTTGGATCACCTGCTATGGGACCTTGGCGTGGATTATGTGGTAGAGGACAGCAAGGCGCAGATTGTCAAAACCGCCTTTTACGGACTTCTGTGAAAATGG
>JAYVYA010000193.1:0-1790 GCA_043784745.1 Hyphomicrobiales bacterium | reverse complement strand
GGCCTTCTGTACCGATGACCGGAACCCGCTTGACATCGCCGAGCAGGGCCATCTCGACTACATGATCCGCACCGCGATTGCGCAAGGCGCGCCAAAGCTGGCGGTCTACCGCATGGCCAGCATTTCCGCCGCCCGCGCCTTTGGCCTGCGCGACCGGGGGCTGATTGCGCCGGGCTGGCGGGCCGACATTGTTGTGCTCGATGATCTCGATGCCTGCGCCATCTCGGCTGTGTTCAGCGCCGGGCGGCTGGTGGGGCCGGAACTGTTTGCCACCCGCCAGATCATCGCCCCCGTCGGCCGCCACAGCGTCAAGGCGGCGCGGGTTTCGGCCAGCGATTTTGTGGCGAAGGGACAGGGGCCTTCAACCCCTGTGATTGGCGTCGATCCCGGCAAAATCATCACCCGGCATCTCACCATGACCCTGCCAATGGCAGGCGGCGCGCGCCAAATTGATTTGGGCCAGGACGCGGTAAAAGTCGCGGTCGTCTCCCGCCATGGTGCCAACCGCAACATTGGCGTTGGCTTCGTCCATGGCTTTGGCATGCAACGCGGGGCGATTGCCTCCTCAGTGGGACATGACAGCCACAATATTTGCGTGGTGGGGGCGGATGGGGCGGATATGGCGGTGGCGGTCAACCGCCTGATCGAGATTGAAGGCGGCTTTGCCGTGGCGCAAGGCGGGCAGGTCCGGGCCGAAATGGCGCTGCCACTGGCCGGGCTGATGAGCCTGCTGTCGTTCGAGGAAGTCCACCAAAAGCTCATCCCCCTTCGCGCCGCCGCAAAAGCTTTGGGCGTGGTGCTGGAAGAGCCGTTTTTGCAGGTGGCGTTTTTGCCGCTTCCCGTGATTCCACATCTGAAGATTACGGATATGGGGATGGTGGATGTGGACCGGTTTGAGCTGGTGCGGGATTGAGGGGGGCTGGTGCCCGTGCATTGGCAGGACAGCAGCAACATGCTACCGGTTATTTCATTGTATTCGATATTCCGGTAAGCCCGCTTTGGAAGGAAAAGCAATGACAGGCATTCAACCGCTGCTGCGTTCATCCGTGGCAACGATCCATGGCGTGAAATACCATCTGGTCGCGTTTTACTTTCCGGACGAGCCAGTGCCGACGCCGTGGGATGCGTATTATAACTACACAGCACTTGGCAATTTCTACCTTTGCCCCCCCAAAATCACGGTTACCATCAATGGTGTGACAGGCAGCTTCAATTCAGCGGAAGCAGCATTTCAGGCCACAAAATGGTGGAGCCACCCTTCCATCCTGCAAAAGTTTGAAAGCGCGCCCACAGGCAAAGCCGCCTTTGCGTATAAGCGCCAGTTGATGAAGGGCGCAAAATCCGGCCTCAATCCATCCCCGGATTATGGCTACGCAGGCAAGGGACAAACCGGTGCAATGGACATGGTTCTGGCTGCCAAATATGCGGACCCCGCCTTTGTCGGCATTCTGCGCAGCACCGACGATGCCTATCTGCTGGAGCACAATGAAGTCGTAGGCCGAGACGACACCTGGAGCGACAATTTTGATGGTACCGGGCAGAACTTGCTGGGCATCGCATTGATGAATCTGCGGGAGAAGCTGGGCGGGAAGGGAGCGCCGGCGGGGAATTATGCGGTGAAGGATTTTACGGGGCAGGTGATGGTGGCGTGAGGGTTAGCGGTTAACGCTAAGTATAACTCGTATCGTCAGCTTGCGAGTTAAACCACGGATATTCCTGTAACGATAAATATCCATAAAATTTCGACGACCCTAACTAGTGACATCCGATAATTTCTACGCTTTAGTCTC
>JAYVYA010000192.1:0-6274 GCA_043784745.1 Hyphomicrobiales bacterium | reverse complement strand
AATCCCGACAGCAGCATGGATCAACCCGCCAACCAAAAACATCCAGATCCAAGCCTAAATTGCAAATCCGGCTGTCTCAAAATCGTTGACACGTTCCGTCGGAACCTTGTTCCACGCGATGACTGCGCATCACCGTACAAAAGTTTTAATCGAACCCTCTGAGATCGCTTTTCAGTGAACTTCAGTTCACTGAATTCCGACGTTCACACCGATCACGCGGGAGAAAATTTCATGAAAGTCCTTTGCCTGTTGTTCGGCCTCGGTGCCGTCTCTCTCCCGTCCGTCGCTACCGCTTCAGAATATTTCGAGGGAACGTGGGCACGATCAAAAGCCGAATGCAATGATCGCGAAGGTCCAAATTCCCGGACGCTCATCAGTCTATCGAACAGGATAAATGGCAGGCGTGTTCCCCTCTTCGACCAATACGAAAATCACTGCAAGATCGTGAGACATGCCACGAATAGTGGGATCACCATCTTGAAAGCGAATTGCTTTGAATTCTGGGAAAATTTCACCAAAGACGAAAATGGTCAGAACGTCGCGATCGCACTTGATGTCAGAAACAAGATGTCGTTGACAATCGACGGGGTCGCCTATCTGCGGTGTGCGAGATAGCTATTTCCCGACGGTCACTAATTCGAGTTGCGCGCAGTTATGCAGATTTCGCGCAGTGCCATAAATTATGAGATTCCTGACACCCAGTGCCATAAATTATGAGACATTCAACCACTGGCAGTGAGACACCGCAGAAAAAGCCTTGATATTTCAATGGGGCCAGTGACATGAATTATGAGACCCTACAGGAACGCGACCATCCCGGCGGAGCGCGATCCTTCAGGTTTGCTTGAAGGGACACTTGCGGACCTGAAGGTCCGCGCTCCGGCTCGCCAACCGGGTGGCTTCACCGCGTCCCGAACATCCGGTCCCCCGCATCGCCCAGCCCCGGCACGATATAGCCGTGATCGTCGAGGTGGCTGTCAATGGCGGCGGTCCAGATGCGGATATCGGGATGGGTGGCCTGCAATTTGGCAATGCCTTCGGGGGCGGCCAGCAGGCAGACGAAACGGATGTCCCTGGCCCCCTTGCCTTTCAGCAGGTCAATCGCGGCAATGGCGGAATTGGCGGTGGCGAGCATCGGGTCCATGACGATGGTCAGGCGTTCGGCAATATCGCCGGGGGCCTTGAAATAATATTCCACCGCCCGGAGCGTCGCCGGATCCCGGTAGAGGCCGATATGGGCGACGCGGGCCGAGGGCACCAGTTCCAGCATGCCGTCGAGAAAGCCGACACCGGCGCGCAGAATGGGGGCAAACACCAGCTTTTTGCCGGCAATGGCGGGGGCCATCATCCGGGTCAGCGGGGTCTGGATCTCGACCATTTCCACTGGCAGGTCGCGCGTCACCTCGTAGCACAGCAGCATGCCGATTTCGTTCAGCAATTGCCGAAAACCCTTGGTCGAGCGCTGCGCCTCGCGCATCAGCGTCAGCTTGTGCTGCACGAGAGGATGGCTGACAACGGTGACCTGATCCATGACACACTCCTGCAAAGGCTGTTGTCATAGCGGATGCGTGGGCCGCTGCGCAGCCCGGCCAGCGGATTGTCCCACAGAATATTTGCGTCAGCCGTTGAGCCGGTGCCAGATGGCTTGCAGGATGTTGGAATAATCATCTGTCCAGACACGGACCGCCGGATCGGCGCGCATTTTAGCCCATGGAAGTTGGGTGGTCAGCGGGCCAAGGGCGGCATCGGTTTTGGCGATAACGGCAATAGTCGCATGGGCGTGAAAATCCCGCTCAAAATCCAGCGGGCTGGTGTCCTGGCCCAGCCAGGCGCTGAGGCCCAGATCATCTGCGCCGGCGGCGACCACTTCGGCCAGCTGCATGTGGCGGTTGGAAATATGCAGGAGCAGGCTGCCATTGGGATTGAGCCGCGACATGTAGAGCTGGAGGGCCTCGCGCGTCAGCAGGTGCACGGGGATGGAATCGGACGAGAAGGCATCCAGCACCAGCAGGTCATATTTGCCCGGGTCCGCTGCAAGTGTCAGGCGGGCATCGCCCGCCACCACCGCCGCAGCGGGCTGGCAGGCGCTGAGGAAGCGGAATTTCTGCGGGTCGCGGGCGATGCGGATGATTTCAGGATCAATCTCGAAGAAGCGCCAGTTTTCTCCCGGGGCGGCGGCGCAGGCGAGGGTGCCGGCACCCAGACCCACGACTGCCACATCAATCCTGCCATCATGGGCCGCGCGGGCGGAACGGATCGCCTGATCCAGCACGCCACCTTCATAATAATAAGTCAGGCGTTCCGGTCGCCCGGTCGCCGGGCTGCCATCCTCATTGGCGAGGCGCTGGCCGCCGTGGATGGTGGTGCCGTGGTAGAGAATGCGCACCCGGCCGTGCTGGATATCGGCAATCTTGTGGACGCCGAAGAACGAGCGCACCGATGTCACCCGCCCTGCCCCGGTCTGCCACGCCAGCGCCAGCAGCAGGGTGGCGGCGGTGAGGCCGGTGACCATGCCTTTGCTGCGGCCTGAAATGGCAATGCCAATCGCCAGCGCGACAATGACCAGAAACCGCGCCATTTCCAGATCATCAGGCAAATGCACCAGGCCCAGCAGGGCGGGCAGGCTCAGGGCCAGACCGGCGAGGCCAAACACCAGCGCATCCGTCCACCACTTGCGTGCCGGTTGCGGCGCGGGGCGGCACAGCATGGCGGCGACCAGCAGCACCGGATATTCCAGCACGGTGGAGAATAATACCGGGGCGAGGAGCGCTGCGAAAATGCCGCCGAGCACACCACCCACCGACATCCACAGATAGAACGATGTCAGTTGGCTGGCGGGAGGGCGCAGGCGGAACAGTTCGCCATGCGCGACCATGGTGCAGACAAAACAGGTGGCCAGCATAAGCGCGATAGCGGCGAGCATGCTGAACAGCGCGCTGGCAGCGACAAGGATAATGGCAGCCCCGACCAGAAACGGCTGCACTTGCAGCATCGTTTTGTGTGCCAGCACAGGTTTTTCGCGGAACGCCAGCACGAATGTCAGCAAAAACAGGGCGAGCGGCAGCACCCAGAGCAAGGGAGCGGCGGCGACATCGGTAGACAATTGCGCGGTGACTGCGACCAGCAGGCCGGAGGGCACAAACGCGAGGCCGACATATCTCAGGATTTGCCCTGCGGGCAGCGGTTTGGCCGGGCCCGAAGCGGCCAGCTGACCCTGTCCGGCACCGGCGCGCAAGGCCTGCAGACTGGCGCAGGCGATCAGCGCCAGCAATATGGCAAAGCCGATCGTCCACAGCCCGCTTTGTTCGGACAGGCGCAGGGTCGGCTCGATCAATGCCGGATACAGCAGCAGACCGGCAAACGAGCCGAGGTTGGACGCGCCGTAGAGAAAATATGGATCATGCGACTGCCTGTGACCGGAACGGGCAAACCAGGCCTGCAACAGGGGCCCATTGCCGGAAAGGGCGAAGAAGGGCAGGCCAACCGAAGCACCGAACAGGCCGATGAGCCAGAAGGCCGCGCCGGTCTCCGGCGGCTGGACAAAGCCGCTGGCCCGGACAATGGGCAGGCTGAGCAGGGCGGCGGAGAGCACCCCAATGTGGATCAGCGCGGCGCGGCGCAGCGGCACATAGCGCGTCAGCACATGCGCGTAAAAATATCCGGCCAGCAGCATCGCCTGAAAAAACACCATGGCGACCGACCAGACGCCGGGCGAGCCGCCGAGCACCGGCAAGACCATGCGGGTAAACATCGGCTGCACCTCGAACATCAGGGTGGCCGAAACAAACAGGGCAAGGGTAAAGACCGCCAAGGTCAGACTGGACGACCGGGCAGCGCTGTGGACATGGCTGGAGTCTTGAGAGGTCATTGGGGCTGCCCTGTGAACACGCGTCAGACCAGCGGCAAAACGATCAGCCGCCGGTTCCGGCCCGGATTTCAAACGGTAAACAACCAGCGTTAATTCCGGGTTGATGCAGGCCATTGCGTGCGGCGCAAACGGCAGGCTGGAAAGCCCGCGACCCCTGTGGATGGCCTGCGTTCAGGCTGGCGATAGCCTGCCCCAAAAAAAAAGCGCGAACCGGTTGCCCGGTTCGCGCCCAAAATCCGCAGACCGGCGAAAAAATCAGCCGACCTTAAGGTTCACAGCCGAAGACTTGCCGCGATCAATCTTGGTCTCGTAGGAGACCTGCTGGTTCTCGTTCAGGCCGCGCAGGCCAGCAGCTTCCACCGCCGAGATATGCACGAACACATCCTTGCCGCCATTGGCGGGCTGGATGAAACCATAACCACGAGTGGCGTCAAACCACTTAACGGTGCCTTTTTCCATAATATATTCCGATACTTGACAGTGTTGCGGGCCACGCAAGCGCGGGCCGGCAATTTCGTGAAGGAAGAAACTTGATTCAGGGCCCAGAGCAGTCCGCCCGTTGCGCAGCACTTTTGAGGTGCCAAACAAAGCGGGCGCGGGCCGAAGGGTCGAGAGGCCAAGCGGGCCATCAGTCGATTGCCAGCGCACCCAACATTGTTTTAGGCATGAGGTCAAGCAAAAGCTGAATGATGGCTGAACACCCGGGCGGATGGGCATGCGACAATATTCCGGGTTTTTGCCCCGCTTGCGGGCAGACAGGTGGCATGGCTTGCGCTAGAAGCCTGCCATGGTCCAGTGGTCGGCAACGGCCATTCCTTTGCCTGGGACCGGCGCGCCTGCCCGGCAGGCGTCATTATTTGATCCTTGAGGGGAAAAACATGAAACTTACCCATTCGATTGCCCTTGCCGCCCTCGCCATTTTCGCCGGTTCGGCTGCCATGGCACAGACCACACCGGCCAAGCCCGCCATGCCGGCCAAGCCGGCGATTGTGATGCCAGCCACCCCGGCAACACCGGCGGCGACGCCGTCCGATGACGCGGCCAAGGCAGCCAAATCCAAGGCTTGCTCGGCCCAGGCCGATGCCAAGAAGCTGCACGGCAAGGAACGCAAGAAGTTCCGTGAAGACTGCAAGAAGGCGGCATAATCGCGCGGAATGAAATTTCCCGGCGGGCGATTGCAATGCCCGCCCGCCGGTTTATACTTTAGTGGTTTTGGATTCCCTGTCACGCCACGCTGCAATTGGAACGCGGCCCGGCATTCACCGGAGACTTTGGATGGTTATGCCACACCGGCGTTCCGGCTTTGCCAAAATTGCTGTTGTGGTCCTCGCCCTTGGCAGTGCCGCCCTGCCCGGCCCCGCATGGCGGGTACAAGCGCAGACGGCGGAGCCGGCGGCAACCCAGGATGCCAAACAGCAAAAGATCATTGAGGACAGGGAGGCCGCCTACGCCGCCGCCAAAAAGGTCTGGCATCACGGCCCGGAAAAAATTTCGCTGATTGATCAGGGCACCGTGGATTTGCCACAGGGTTTTATTTTCATCCCGCAGCCCGAAGCCGGCGACATTCTCAATGCGATCGGGAGTTCTGATTCGCCGCGCACCATCGGCCTGTTCTATCCCGTGGCTGACGAAGAAGACTGGTGGGCCCGCCTTGATTTCCGTCCCGAAGGCTTTGTCAAGGACGAGGAAGCCAAAGACTGGAACGCCGACGAATTGCTGGCCAATATCAAGCAAGGCACGGAAGAGAACAATGCTTCCCGCATCGAGCGCGGCTTTCAGGCCATCGAAGTCAGCGGCTGGGTGGAAAGCCCGAAATATGATGCTGCCAGTCATCGTCTGGTATGGTCGGCACTGGTCAAGGACAAGGGTTCAACGACCGATCAGGGCTCTGTCAACTACAATACCTATGCTCTGGGCCGGGATGGCTATTTCAGCCTCAACCTGATCACCACGTCGGAGGCCATCGCCAGGGACAAGTCGCGGGCGCTGACCCTGTTGTCATCGATCAATTACGTCCCCGGCAAAACCTATGGCGATTTCAACGCCTCCACCGACCATATTGCCGAATATGGCATTGCCGCGCTGATCGGCGGGGTCGCAGCCAAAAAGCTGGGGCTGCTGGCGTTGGGTGCGGCCTTTGTGCTGAAATTTGCCAAGATTATCGGTATCGCCGTGATTGCGTTTGGCGCGGGCCTCGCCCGGTTTTTCCGCAGGGGCAACAAAGCCCCGTGATCAAAATTCTCGTGCTGCTGTTCACCACGCTGAAATTGTAATTACCCACCCCTATTTCCGCTGATTTTTCCGCCTCTTGCCAATCCCGCGAAACTCTGAATCCATGGGGGCATGGACCGGACTGATTTGCAGCGGCTGAGCAAGGACGAACTGATTGACTTGGTGCTGTCGCTG
>JAYVYA010000191.1:0-17663 GCA_043784745.1 Hyphomicrobiales bacterium | reverse complement strand
GGCTAAAGCACGACTCGCCATCAGGATGGCGCGACCGCCATGCAGCTCGATGTGGGCGAGCTGCTCCTCATAGGCGTGAATGACATCCTCCAGGGTGTTGGCCTGGTCTGGTGCCAGTTGGTCCGTGCCTGCGCCGCAGGCCAGGTCCGCGCCGGGCAGGCTTCGCGCCTCGTTGAGCGAGCGGGTGATGAGTTCGCGGGCGCTTGGCCAGTCCAGCCCCGTGCCGCGTTGCGAGGTATCCATCGCTTCGGCAATCTTGAAGCCAAGGCCCCAGAGGTGGCGGCGGAAGGCCAGCGTCGCCTCCCAGTCAATCGCGCTGTGGCGGAACGGGTCGGGACTGCGCAAGGGGTCCGCCACAACATGGGCGGCGGCATAGGCCACACGGGGGAATGGCGTATGGTTGTGCAACGGGAATGACGAGGGCGGCGACAGCCTGAAGGCCTCCAGCAATCCCCCTTCAACCGGCAGGCGCAGGCTGGTCATGACATTGCCTCCGGTGTTTTTGGGCCCGGCCAGCCAATCGCTCCGGGGGCAGATTGCAGACAGGCCGTTTGGGTGACATATTTTGAAGCATTGGAACGTGACGATGTCAACGCCAACACGATAATTTTTTAAAAGATCATATAAAACAACGATATTATTTCTTCTTGACAGAAATTCGGGATAATTATAGGAACGATCCGATAATTCCGGAGCCAAGTCCGGGGCCTGATACGAGGGAGCGCGTTTTGGACGACCGGAAGCCAGCGATCAGGCGTTCGGCAACGATTGTCGACATTGCCCGCACTGCCGGCGTGTCGAAATCGACGGTGTCGCTCGCGTTGCGCGGCGACAAGCTGGTCAAGCCCGAAACCCGTGCCCGGATTGAAGCGGCGAGGGAGCAACTCGGCTATGTCTATAATCGCGGGGCCGCCAATTTGCGGGCAGCCAAATCCAGCCTCGTCGGCATGGTCATTTCCGATCTGACCAACCCCTTCTTCGCCGAATTGGCGGTGGGGATTGAGGACGGACTGTATCAGCTCGGGTTCATTCCCATTCTGGCCAATACCAATGAAGACCTGGAGCGCCAGGCCAGTGTGCTGCGGTCCTTGCGCGAGCATAATGTGGCGGGGATCATCCTGAGCCCGGCGCGTTCGGTCGATGCGTGGACGCTGGCCAACCAGTTGCCTGCCACCATGCCGGTGGTCATCACCATGCGCCGCATTCCGGGTAGCCCGTTTCCCTATGTCGGGCCGGACAATCGCGCTGGCGCGCGGGAGGCGGTGGCGCATCTCATCCGCCTCGGCCACCGCCGCATTGTCTATGCCGGCGGCTATGCCAGCATGACGACGCAGCAGGAGCGGATGGAGGGCTGGCGCGATGCGCTGGCCGAGGCCGGGATCGCGTTTGACGAGGGGCTGGTGTTCCAGTCCATGCCGACGCGGGCCGGCGGGCGCGAGGCGCTGGAGGCGGCTTTGGCCCTGCCCCGGCCACCGACCGCGATGTTTTGCTACAATGACATTGTCGCCATGGGGGCTACCCGCGCGCTGGTCCATCGCGGGTTGTTGCCGGGCCGGGACATGGCGGTTGTCGGCTTTGACGATATTGCCGAGGCCGAACATAATTCGCCGCCGCTGACGACGGTCAGCGCCAGCACACGGACCATGGGGGGGCGCGCTGCGCCGAAAGCCTGCTGGGGCTGATCCGGGGCGAAGATGCGGCTGGGCTTTCGTTTTTGGGGGCCAACGCGGCTGGTGATTCGCGAAAGTTGCGGCGCGGGTCTTCGGGAAAGGAAGGCGTCGTGATAACAGCTTCCAAAGTCCTGAGCGCAGAAGCGGCGGCCCGGCTGATCCCGGATGGTGCGGTGGTGACCGTGTCCTCTTCCTCCGGGCTGGGTTGCCCCGATGCGGTGCTGGCCGCCATCGGCCGCCGCTTTGAGGGCGAAGGCCACCCGCGCAACCTCACCACGCTGCACCCGATTGCGGCGGGCGACATGTGGGGCATTGACGGCATCGACCATCTGGCGAAGGCGGGGTGCCTGGCGCGGATTCTGGCCGGTTCCTACCCCTCCGGCCCATCAAAGGCCGAGCCGCCGAAAATCTGGCAGATGGTGTCGGGCAACCAGATACCAGCCTATAACATCCCCTCCGGTATCCTGTTTGACATGCACCGCGAAGCTGCCGCCAAAAGGCCCGGCGTGCTGACCAAGGTGGGCATGGACACGTTTGCCGATCCGCGCCTTGAGGGTTGCGCGATGAATGCCAAAGCCGCCGCCGTGCCAGTGGTCAGCCTTGTGGAATTTGCCGGGGATGACTGGCTGTTCTTCCCCGCCATCATCCCCAATGTGGCGATTATCCGGGCGACCACGGCGGACGAGCGCGGCAACCTGTCCTACGAGCATGAGGGCGGCTACCTTGGCCCGCTGGATCAGGCCCTGGCGGTGCGCAACAATGGCGGGCTGGTGATTGCGCAGGTGAAGCGGCTGGCGAAAGCAGGCACGCTGAAGCCGCTGCACGTGCTGGTGCCGGGGATTCTGGTAGATGTCATTGTGGTGGCACCCGAGCAGATGCAGACGACGCAGACGGTCTATGATCCCGCGATATCGGGCGAGATTTTTCGCCCGCTCGATTCCTTCGAAGTGCCGGAGTTTGGCATTGCCAAAGTCATCGCCCGCCGGGTGGCGCAGGAATTGCGGGCGGGCGATGCCGTCAATATCGGCTTTGGCATTTCCGCCAATGTGCCACGCATTTTGCTGGAAGAGGGCCAGCACGGCGCGGTGACGTGGGTGATCGAGCAAGGGGCGGTGGGCGGTGTGCCGCTGCTGGGTTTCCAGTTTGGGTGTGCCAGCAATGCCGAGGCGATCATGTCTTCGCCCTACCAGTTCACCTATTTTCAGGGCGCGGGGTTTGATTGCTCCTTGCTGTCGTTCCTTGAAATTGACTGTCAGGGCTCGGTTAATGTCTCCAAACTTGGCATTTGCCCGCATGTGACAGCGGGCGCGGGCGGCTTTGTCGATATTACCTCGCGGGCAAAAAAGATCGTGTTTTCCGGCTATTTTACCGCTGGAGCCGGGCTTTGCGTGGCGGATGGCAAGCTTGTGATTGAAAAAGAGGGCAATGCCAAAAAGCTGGTCGGGAAGGTCGGGCAAGTCTCGTTCTCGGGTGCCCGCGCCATCGCGCAGGGCCAGCATATTACCTATGTCACCGAGCGCTGTGTCATGCGACTGTTGCCGGAAGGTGTGACAGTGATGGAGATCGCCCCGGGCGTTGATCTGCAACGCGATATTCTGGCGCAGGCGGATTTTGCGCTGCTTGTGGCCGCAGATTTGAAGGTGATGGATGCGGCCCTGTTTCATCCGCAACCCATCGGCCTTGACCTGCCGTTGCGCCCGGCCCGTTTTGCAGCGGAGGCTCAACAATGAGCGACTGTGTTGCGCTGGTTTTTGATGGCCACATTGCCCGCATCACTTTGCGCCGGGCGGAAAAGCTCAATGCGCTGGACCGGGCGATGATTGTCGCGCTGGCGGATGCAGCGGAGGTAATTGAAGCGAATCGCGAAGTCCGCGTCGCCATTCTCAGCGGTGCGGGCAAGGCATTTTGCGCCGGTGGCGACATTGCCGCCTGGGCCGGCGTTCCGGCGATGGAAATGTGGCGGGACTGGACGCGGGTGGGGCACCGCGCTTTTGAGGCGCTGGCCCGGCTGCGGGTGCCGCTGGTGTGTGCCCTCACCGGCCATGCCTTTGGCGGCGGGCTGGAACTGGCGGCGGTGGCGGATATCCGCATTGCCGAGACGGGGCTGAAATTTGGCCTGCCCGAGACCGGCCTGGGCATGGTGCCCGGCTGGTCCGGCACGCAAAGGCTGGTGCGCCGCTTTGGCGTGCAGGCGGTGCGGCGCATGGCGCTGGCAGGCAAAATGTTTTCCAGCGAGGAAGCGCTGGCGGCGGGCGTGGTGGATGAGGTGGTGGCGGCTGGCGAGGCGCTGAAGCGTGCCGATGCCATAGCCGCTGACATTTCGGCGCGCGGACCCATTGCCGTGCAAATTGTCAAGTCCCTGATCAATGCGGCTGAAGGCGAGGACGCCAGCGCGCCGATTGAAGGGCTGGCCGGGGCCTTGACTGGAATGACGGAAGATTTGGCCGAGGGGGTGGCTGCGTTTCGCAGCCGGCGGCCCGCCATGTTTGCGGGGAAATGAGGACATGCTTGCGATCAATGCCAACACCCCGTCCTTGGCTAATCAGGCCAGTTATGGGCTTGCTGCCAGCGTCTGGAGGCGCGATATTGACATTGTGATCCGTGTCGGGCGGAAGTCGCGGGCGGGCACGGTGTGGGCCAACACGTTCATGCAAGGTGCCGCCGAATTGCCGTTTGGCGGCTACCGGCAGTCGGGCCCCGGGCGGGAGCCCGGTCGCAATGCGGTGGCCGATTATACGGAAGAAAAGACATTTCACGTCCACACCGGGCCGCGCACCAGCTGGTGGCTGCCGCAGGGCACAGGACGGGACTGAAACAGGGGCCGAAACGGCTCTTGACAACGGTGCCGGACCGAATCCGGCGGGAGAGAAGATACGTTACAAGGGATAGTCACATGAAAATTCGCAACATGCTCATGGCAGGGGCCATGGCCGTATCGGCTGCCGCTTTTGCCGCACCCGTCCATGCCGCCGATGTCAAGGAAGTGCAGATGCTGCACTGGTGGACCTCCGGCGGTGAAGCTGCCGCGCTGAACGTGCTGAAGGGCGATCTGGCCAAACAGGGGTTTGCCTGGAAAGACGTGCCGGTGGCAGGCGGTGGCGGCGATGCCGCGATGACCGCGCTGAAGGCCATGGTGGCCGCTGGCAATAACCCAACCTCTTCACAGATGCTGGGATATACTGTGCTCGATTATGCCGCCGCTGGCAAAATGGGCGATCTGACCGAGACCGCGATCAAGGAAGGCTGGGACAAATCGGTGCCCGCCGCCCTGCAAAAATTCGCGGTTTACAAGGGCAAGTGGGTAGCCGCCCCGGTTAACATTCATTCGGTCAACTGGCTGTGGATCAACAAGGCTGTGCTTGAAAAGATTGGCGGCAAGGTGCCAGCCAATTTTGACGAATTGCTGGCTTTGCTGGCCAAGGCCAAGGCGGCTGGCGTCGTCGGCCTCGCCCAGGGTGGCCAGCCCTGGCAGGAAGCGACCATGTTTGACTCGGTCGTGCTCTCCACCGGCGGTGCTGATTTTTACAAGAAGGCGATGAACGACCTCGACCCGGCAGCCCTGAAGTCGGACACGATGAAAAAGGCCTTCGACAATCTCGCCAAGCTGCGCGATTTCACTGATGCCAACTACGCTGGCCGTGACTGGAACCTGGCGACCGCCATGGTGATCAAGGGCGACGCCCTGTTGCAGGTGATGGGGGACTGGGCCAAGGGCGAATTCGTGGCGGCCAAGAAAGTGGCCGGCACGGATTTCCTCTGCCCGCGATTCCCCGGCACCCAGGGCAGCGTGGTCTATAATTCCGACATGTTCGGCATGTTTGCCGTGCCCGAAGACCGGAAAGCGGCGCAGGTTGCGCTGGCTACCGCCACCCTGTCCAAGAGCTTCCAGTCGGCCTTCAATGTCGTCAAGGGTTCGGTTCCAGCCCGCACCGACGTGCCCGATACCGACTTTGACGCATGCGGAAAGGCTGGCATGAAGGATTTGGCGGAAGCCAACACCAAAGGCACGCTGTTTGGTTCTCTGGCGCAGGGGTACGGCGCGCCTCCGGCCATCGCCAATGCTTACAAGGACGTGGTGACCAAGTTCTTCCACGGCGAAATCAAGACCTCGGAATCGGCTGTGGCCGAACTGTCGAAGGCCATTGACGCAGCCAAGTAAGGGCTAAAACCCTCTCCCGCTCTTCGCGGGAGAGGGACGACGCTCTTGCGCCAGGGTGAGGGTCCGCAGCCGCTATCGTGCGGTGCAAAGGCCCTCATCGGGTGCAAGAGCGCCACCTTTTCCCGCAAAGGGCGGGAGAAGGGATTGCGACGTCGCTGCGGCCCCATGATATCAAGGCAATTCCATGTCCCTCGCCACCAGCCCCACTCCCTCCCGGCGCAGCCCCCGTGCCTGGTTGCAGGATGCCTTGCCAAAACTGGTGCTGGCCCCGAGCCTGCTGCTGACCCTGTTTTTCGTCTATGGCTTCATCGCCTGGACGATTTTCCTGTCCTTCACCGATTCCAAAGCCTTCCCGTCCGACAATATCGTGGGATGGCGCGCCTACGAGCGGCTGTGGATATGGACCTTCGAGACCGATCCGGCCTCCAACTGGTACACGGCCATTGTCAATATGGGGATTTTTGGCGGGCTGTATGTCGTGTTTTGCCTGTTCCTTGGGCTGACGCTTGCGATTCTGCTGGACCAGAAAATTCGCGGCGAGGGGTTTTTGCGCCCGGTCTACCTGTACCCCCTCGCCCTCTCCTTCATCGTCACCGGCACAGCGTGGAAGCTGTTTCTCGACCCCGGCATCGGGCTGGAGCGGGCGATGCATGACTGGGGCTGGACTTCGTTCAAATTTGACTGGGTGGTCAACCCGCGCATGATGATCTATTGCGTCGCCATTGCCGGGATCTGGCAGACCTCCGGCTTCGTCATGGCGATGTTTCTGGCCGGGTTGCGCGGGATAGACGGCGAAATCCTGAAAGCCGCGCAGATTGACGGGGCCTCGACCTTCGCTACCTACAAGCGGATCGTCCTGCCGATCATGCGGCCCGTGTTCCTGTCAGCGATGATTGTGCTGACGCATATGGCGATCAAGTCCTATGATCTGGTGCTGTCGGTGACGGGCAAGAATCCGGGCGGGGCGGCGGAATTGCCGTCCACTTTCATGTATTCCTACACCTTTACCCGAAACCAGATGGCGATTGGTTCGGCCAGCGCGGTGATCATGCTGATGACAATTGCCGCGATCATGGTGCCCTATCTCTATTCCGAACTCAGGGAGAAGGCCCGATGAGCGCTGGCGACCCAATCCCGGCGGCGGCAAACCGCAACCCCTCGCAGTCCCCCGTGCTGACGCGGGTGGTGATCTACGGGCTGCTGGGATTTTTCGCGGTCATCTACCTCCTGCCGCTGCTGGTGATGGTGATGACTTCGCTGAAACCCTTGCCGGAAGTCACCGGCGGCAACATGTTCCGCCCGCCGGTGGAGCTGACCTTTGAACCATGGGCCCAGGCGTGGGGCAAAACCTGCGTCGGCCTGACCTGCGAGGGCATCAAGGGCTATTTCTGGAACTCCATCAAGATGGTCGTCCCAGCGGTGCTGATTTCGGCGATTCTGGGCGCGTTGAATGGCTATGTGCTGACCAAGTGGCGGTTTCGCGGGCACCGTCTGGTGTTCGGGCTGATGCTGTTTGCCTGCTTCATTCCGTTCCAGTCGGTGCTGATCCCGATGGCAACAGTATTGGGCAAGCTCAACGGAGTCGGGCAGACGCTGTCTGGCTGGACCGGCTTCAGCTTTGGCTTTGGGGATCCCACCGTCAATCTGGTGATTGTCCATGTCGTCTACGGCCTTGGCTTCACCACCTTGTTTTTCCGCAATTATTACGAATTGTTCCCTACCGAGCTGATCAAGGCGGCGCAGATGGACGGGGCCGGGTTTTTCCAGATTTTCTGGCGCATCCTTTTACCCAATTCCGCGCCAATCTTCATCGTCACGGTGATCTACCAGTTCACCAACATCTGGAACGACTTTCTGTTCGGCGCGACATTTGCGGGCGGGGAATCCTCGCCCATGACCGTGGCCCTCAACAATGTCGTCAACACCTCGACTGGCGTGGTCGAATATAACGTCAACATGGCCGCCGCCATCATTGCGGCCGGCCCTACCCTGTTTGTCTACATTGTCGCTGGCCGCTATTTCGTGCGTGGCCTGATGGCTGGCGCGGTGAAAGGTTAATCCTATGGCATTTCTCGAAATCCACCAGCTGCGCAAACAGTTCGGCACCGTGCAAATCCTCAAGGGGATTGATCTTGAACTCGACAAGGGCGGATTTCTCGTCCTCGTTGGCCCCTCCGGCTGCGGCAAGTCGACCTTGCTGAACACGATTGCCGGGCTGGAGTCGATTTCGTCGGGCGAAATCCGGCTGGAAGGCGAGCGGATCAATGATCTGCATCCCTCAAAGCGCGACATCGCCATGGTGTTCCAGTCCTACGCGCTCTACCCCAACATGTCGGTAGGACAAAACATCACGTTCGGCATGGAAATGCGCAAAGTGCCCAGGCCCGAGCGGGAAAAAGCGCTGGCGGATGTGGCAAAGACGCTGCAAATCGGCCATTTGCTGGAGCGCCGCCCCAGCCAGCTTTCCGGCGGCCAGCGCCAGCGCGTTGCCATGGGCCGGGCGCTGGTGCGCCAGCCGCGCGTCTTCCTGTTTGACGAGCCTTTGTCCAATCTCGACGCCAAGCTGCGGGTGGACATGCGCATTGAAATCAAGCGCCTGCACCAGACCACCGGCACCACCATCGTCTATGTGACGCATGACCAGATTGAAGCGATGACGCTGGCCACCCGCATTGCCGTGCTGAAGGACGGTGAATTGCAGCAGGTGGGCACCCCGGCGGAGGTGTACAACACGCCGGCCAATCTGTTCGTCGCCGATTTCATGGGTTCTCCGTCAATGAATTTCATTGATGCCAGGGTATCGCACGCCAATGGCATTGCCTCGCTGGTGCTGGCGCGCGAAGCTGCCCCGCTGGTGTTCCCGCTGCCGGCCAGCGCCAATGCGGCCCGGCTGAAAGACGGGGACAGCGTCATCCTCGGCATCCGCCCGGAAGCGGTGACCGACCGCGAGGGGGCTGACCGCAATTCGTCCAACATCTGCGTGTTTGACGCGCATGTGGATATTGTCGAGCCTGCGGGGTCGGACACGTTTGTGATGACGAAAATCGGGGCCAAGGAAATCACCGCGCGGCTGCGGGCCGATGTGGATGTCAGGTCCGGCCAGACCTGCTCCTTTGCGCTGAACCTCGACAAGGCCGTCGTGTTTGACCCCGCCAGCCAACAGCGGATGTGAGCCATGGCCCGGGCTGTCGCCCTCATAACTGGCGCGCGGCGCGGCATTGGCCGGGCTTGCGGCGAGGCTCTGGCCCGCGCCGGGTTTGACATTGCCGCCACCGATCTGGTGCTGGACGGGGACAGCGAGGCGGCGCAGGCGGCTTTTGTGGCGGCTGGGGCAGATGCGGCGTTTTTTGCGCATGATGTATCGGCGGTGGACAGCCATGCGGGGCTGGTCGCGCAGGTTTTGCAGCGCTTCGGGCGGATTGATTGCCTCGTCAACAATGCCGGACGCGGTGCGGTGGTGCGCGGGGATTTGCTGGCCTTGACGCCGGAGAATTTTGACATTGTCATGGCCGTCAATTTGCGCGGCACGCTGTTTCTGGCGCAGGCGGTGGCGCGGGAGATGCTGGCGCAGGGCGGGGGAGACCACCCTCGCTCGATCATCACCATTACCTCGGTTTCCGCCGGCATGGTCACATCGGAACGGGCCGATTACTGCATTTCCAAGGCGGGCCTGTCGATGGCGGTGCGGGCCTTTGCCGAGCGGCTGGCACCGGAGGGCATTGCGGTGTTTGAAGTGCGCCCCGGCATTATCCGCACCGGTATGACGGCAGCGGTGGCCGGGCGATACGACGGGCCGATTGCAGCCGGGATGGTGCCCGCCCGGCGCTGGGGTGAGCCGGAGGACGTGGCGCGCGCCGTGGCCGGGCTGGTCAGCGGGCAGTTTGCCTTTGCAACGGGGAGTGTGGTGGCGGTGGATGGGGGAATGTCGGTGCCGAGGCTTTGATAGAGGCAGGCGGAAATTTGACAACCGACAGGATTTTTGGCTGACTTTCGAGATCATGGCGAAGATGCGACAGTCGTAGATTTTGAAGACTATCACTAACCGAAAGGTTCATCAGGATGGAAATTTTTGATCCGCCCCATCCGGGCACAATTATCCGGGAAGATTGTCTTCTGCCTTTGAACCTGTCTGTCACTGCAGCGGCCAAAGGGCTTGGCGTGTCACGGCAATCGCTTTCCGAATTGCTCAACGGCCATAATGGCATTTCCGCCGAAATGGCCATCCGTCTGGAAAAAGCGGGCTGGGGCACAGCGGAATCTTGGTTGCGCAACCAGCTCACTTTCGATTTGTGGCACGCCAAACAGAATTCCGGACACCTCAAGGTAACCCGGTTTCCAGTGGCGGCTTGAGCTTCGCACAAAAATGATCACCGAACGCAATTAGAGATGTAACAGCCACCATGCCCGATTACATCATCATAGGCGGCGGTTCTGCCGGTTGCGTGCTGGCCAGCCGGTTGAGCGAGGACAAGGACGTTTCCGTCACCCTGCTGGAAGCGGGCGGGGCGGGGCGGCACCCGTTCTATGCCATGCCGGCCGGCTTTGCCAAAATGACCCGGGGCATCGGCTCCTGGGGCTGGCACACCATTCCCCAGCGCCACATGCAGGGGCGGGTGCTGCGCTATACCCAGGCCAAAGTGCTGGGGGGCGGCTCCACCATCAACGCCCAGATTTATACTCGTGGCAACGCGAGAGATTATGATGCGTGGGCGCTGGAAGAGGGCTGCGAGGGCTGGAGTTATGCAGAAGTGCTCGCCTATTTCAAGCGGGCGGAGGACAATCAGCGCTTTGTCAACACTTGGCATTCCGCCGGCGGGCCGCTCGGCGTGTCCATGCCAATATCGCCCCTGCCAATATGCGATGCCTATTTCCGGGCGGCGCAGGAGATGGGCATCCCTTATAATCATGATGTCAATGGCGAACGGCAGGAGGGCGTCGGCTTTTATCAGTTGACCCAGCGCGACGCCAGACGCTCCTCCGCCGCCACCGCCTATCTCGATCCGGCGCGGGGCCGCAAAAATCTGGCGGTGCGCACCGGGGTGCTGGTGACGCGGATTGTTGTGGAAAGCGGGCGCGCCACCGGAGTTGAAATTGTCGAGAATGGCGCAAAGAGCATAGTCCGGGCGGAACGCGAGGTGCTGCTGGCTTCTGGCGCGATGGGCTCCCCAAAACTGCTGATGCAATCGGGCATCGGCCCGGCAGACCATCTGAAATCGGTTGGCGTGCCGGTGGTGCAAGATTTACCCGGCGTTGGCAGCAATTTGCAGGACCATCTCGACCTCTTTGTCATCGCCGAATGCACGGGCGAACACACCTATGACAATGTGGCAAAACTGCACCGCTCAGCCTGGGCGGGGTTGCAATATCTCCTGTTCAAAAATGGGCCGGTGGCTTCCAGCCTGTTTGAAACTGGCGGGTTCTGGTGGGCGGACACAGCGGCGCGCTCGCCCGATATCCAGCTGCATCTGGGCCTTGGCTCGGGCATTGAGGCGGGGGTGGCGCGGATGCCCAATGGCGGGGTGACGCTGAATTCCGCCTTTCTGCGCCCGCTGTCACGCGGCACGGTGCGGCTGGCCAGCGCCGACCCCGCCGCGCACCCGCTGATTGACCCCAATTACTGGGCCGACCCGTATGACCGCAAAATCTCGATCGAGGGGCTGAAACTGGCGCGCGAAATCATGCAGCAGCAGGCGCTGAAGCCGTTTGTGCTGGCCGAGCGGCTGCCGGGACCATCGAAACTGAGTAACGAAGACCTGTTCCAGTATGGCTGCCAGAACGCCAAGACCGACCACCACCCCGTCGGCACCTGCCGCATGGGCCATGATGCGATGGCGGTGGTGACGCCAGATCTGAAGCTGCGCGGCATTGAGGGGCTCAGGGTGTGCGACGCCTCGATCATGCCCAAACTCGTCTCCTCCAACACCAATGCGCCAACGATCATGATTGGCGAGAAAGCGTCGGACTTGGTGGCGGGCAAATTAGCGCTGGCTGCGGTGGAATTGCCGGGGCCGCGCCATCCCAGGGGCGGTTGACAGAGGGCATGTTCCGCCACAGCGCCAATTGACGGCAAGCCTCCGGCGCTGCATCTCTGCGCTGCGTGGATATTTGGGGCATGGGCATGGCAGGCAAGCGCTGGGATTTCTGGATTGACCGTGGTGGCACGTTTACCGACATTGTCGGGCGTGACCCCGGCGGGCACTTGCACCCGCACAAGCTGCTGTCGGAAAATCCGGGGGCCTACACGGATGCCGCTGTGCAGGGCATCCGCGAATTGCTTGGCCTGAAACCCGGCGCCGCCATTCCGGCCGGTGTGATTGGCGCGGTGAAAATGGGCACGACCGTCGCTACCAACGCCCTGCTGGAGCGCAAGGGCGAACGGACGCTGCTGATTACCACGCGCGGTTTCCGCGATGCACTGGAGATCGGCTATCAGGCCCGGCCCAAGATTTTCGCCAAAAACATCCTCAAGCCGGAGCAGCTCTATTGCGACGTGCTGGAGGTGGAGGAGCGGGTGCTGGCGGATGGACTGGTGGAGAAGGTGCCTGACGCAGCGAAAATTCGCGCTGGCTTGCAGGCAGCCCGCGCCAAAGGAATTGACGCAGCGGCTGTGGTCTTCATGCACTCGCATAAATATCCGGAGCACGAGAAAATTGTTGCCGCCCTGGCGCGCGAGGCCGGGTTTGCCCAGGTCTCGGCCAGCCATGAAGTGTCGCCACTGGTCAAGCTGGTCGGGCGTGGCGATACGTCTGTGGTCGATGCCTATCTCTCGCCGATCCTTGCCCGCTACATCAGCCGGATGCGCAGCGAGCTGGATGTGGCGCGCACTGGCGCGCGGCTGATGTTCATGATGTCGTCGGGCGGGCTGACTGCCGCCGACCTGTTTCAGGGCAAGGACGCGATATTGTCCGGCCCGGCGGGCGGGGTTGTTGCCATGGCCCGCACCGGGGCAAGCGCCGGGTTTGACCGGATCATCGGCTTTGACATGGGCGGCACTTCCACCGACGTCGCCCATTTTGACGGCGAGTTCGAGCGCGCTTTTGAAACCGAGGGTGCTGGCGTGCGGATGCGCGCACCGATGATGCTGATCCATACGGTGGCGGCGGGCGGCGGATCGATCCTGCACTACGATGGCGCACGCTTTCGCGTTGGCCCTGATTCCGCCGGGGCCAACCCAGGCCCGGCCTGCTACCGGCGCGGCGGGCCGCTGACGGTGACCGATGCCAATGTCATGACCGGAAAACTGTCGGGGGAGTTCTTCCCGAAAATCTTTGGCGAGGCGCGTGACCAGCCGCTGGATGCGGGTGCCGTTCTTGAAAAATTTGCGCTGCTGGCACAAGCCACCGGGCGCACCCCGGAGGCAGTGGCAGACGGGTTCATCGCCATTGCCGTGGCCAATATGGCCGAGGCGATCAAGAAAATCTCCGTGGCGCGCGGTTATGATGTCACGCGCTATGCGCTCAACTGCTTTGGCGGCGCGGGCGGGCAGCATGCCTGCGCCGTGGCGGATGCGCTGGGCATGAAAAGCGTGCTGGTCCACCCCCTGTCCTCGTTGCTCTCGGCATATGGCATGGGCCTGGCGGATATTCGTGCCCACCGCCAGCAGGGGCTGGAATGGCCGTTTGATGCAGACGCATTGAGGAGCCTGATGGAAGAGGGAAAGCGGCTGCTCGCCGTCACCCAGCGGGAGGTTTTGGCACAGGGTGTGGGCGAAGCACGGCTGAAAAACCATATCCGCGCCCACATCCGTTATGCCGGCACCGACACGGCGCTGATTGTTGCGGCAGCTTCGCTCAAAATCATGCAGAATGCCTTTGAAAAGGCGCATCTGGCCCGCTTTGGCTTCATTGACCGCAGCAAGTCGCTGGTAATCGAGGCCGTATCGGTCGAAACGGTGGGCGGCGGCGCGCGGTTCAGCGAGGCAAAGCACGCGGCAACGACCATTAGACTGCCTGCGCCGCGTCACAACACCCGCTATTTCTCCAGCGGGCACTGGCATGAAGCGCCGGTGTTCACCCGTGACCAGCTGGCCATTGGCCATGCCATCAACGGCCCGGCCCTGCTGGTGGAGCCGCACCAGACCATCGTGATCGAGCCGGGCTGGCGGGCGGCAATCACCGCCCGCAACCATGTAGTGATGCAGCGGGTGGAGGCCTTGGCGGCGCGCCATGCCGTTGGCACCAGCGCTGACCCGGTGTTGCTGGAGATTTTCAACAATCTGTTCATGTCGATTGCCGAACAGATGGGCGTGACGCTGCAAAACACCGCCTATTCCGTCAATATCAAGGAGCGACTGGATTTTTCCTGCGCTGTATTTGACGCCAGCGGCACACTGGTGGCCAATGCGCCGCATATGCCGGTGCATCTGGGCTCGATGGACCGCTCGGTGGAGACCATCATCCGCCTCAACAAGGGTGAGGTGCACCAGGGAGATGTATTTGCATTGAACGCGCCCTATAATGGCGGCACGCATCTGCCCGATATTACCGTGTGCACGCCAATGTTTGATGCGGGCGGCAAGAACATCCTGTTCTGGGTCGCCTCGCGCGGCCACCATGCCGATGTCGGCGGCATTTCGCCCGGCTCGATGTCGCCCCGCGCCACCCATATCGAGGAGGAAGGCGTCTATATCGACAATTTCAAACTGGTCGACCGGGGTCACTTCCGCGAGAGCGAGCTGGAGGCGCTGCTGACCGGGGCGACATGGCCGGTGCGCAATGTCGTGCAAAACGTCAATGATCTCAAAGCGCAAATCGCCGCTAACGCCAAGGGCGTGCAGGAATTGTCCAAAATGCTGGCGGAGTTCTCGCTGCCTGTGGTGGAGGCCTATATGGGCCATGTCCAGGACAATGCCGCCGAAAGCGTGGCGCGGGTGGTGGCAAAGCTGCAGGATTCCGAGTTCGCGGTGGAGATGGACCAGGGCGCGTTTATCCGGGTAAAAATCAGCGTGGACCGGGCCAAACGCGAGGTGACGGTCGATTTCACCGGCACCTCGCCGCAGCAGGCCAGCAATTTCAACGCGCCGGAGCCGGTGGCGCGCGCCGCCGTGCTCTACGTCTTCCGGGTGATGGTGGAGGATGATATTCCGATGAATGCGGGCTGCCTGCGCCCCGTCAAAATCATCATTCCCGAGGGATCGATGCTCTCCCCCAAATTCCCCGCCGCCGTCGTGGCGGGCAATGTCGAGACCAGTCAGGCCGTGACCGATTGCCTGTTTGGTGCGCTCAATGCCCTGGGTTCGGCCCAGGGCACGATGAACAACTTGACCTTCGGCAATGCCCGCTATCAATATTACGAGACAATTTGCTCGGGTGCCCCCGCCGGCCCCGGCTTTTCCGGCGCGCCGGGGGTGCATACCCACATGACCAATTCGCGCCTGACCGACCCCGAAATTCTCGAAAGCCGGTTCCCGGTGGTGCTGGAAGATTTTCACATCCGCCGCGGTTCGGGCGGCAAGGGCCGTTGGAACGCCGGGGACGGCACGCAGCGCACCCTGCGGTTCCGCGAAAAAATGGACCTCGCCCTGCTCTCCGGCCACCGCATTGTGCCCAATTTCGGTATGAACGGCGGCGGCGAGGGCGAGCTTGGCAAGAATTTTGTGCGCCGGGCCGACGGGCGTATCGAAGCGCTGGCGGGATGTGACCAGACGGTGCTGGAGGCCGGGGAGGCGGTGACGGTGGTGACGCCGACGGGCGGCGGCTGGGGGAAGACGGGCGGTTGAAGCCATTTCCCGCTTGCGCTCGCCGCCCGTGCCCGTAATACAAGCCAGACGACCCGGAGCACCCACATGGCCAAGGCAATCATCGGTATTATCGGCGGCTCCGGCATTTATGATTTGCCGGGCCTTGAAATCACCCGCGAGGCAGCCGTGGCCTCCCCGTTCGGCGAACCCTCGGACCAGCTGCGCTTTGGCCGCATGGGGCAGACCGAGGCGGTGTTCCTGCCCCGCCATGGCCGGGGCCACCGGCTTTCCCCTTCCGGCATCAATTACCGCGCCAATATTGATGCGCTCAAACGCGCTGGCGTCACCGATATTGTCTCGGTTTCGGCCTGCGGCTCGTTCAAGGCCGAGCTGTATCCCGGCCTGTTTGTGCTGGTGGACCAGTTCGTTGACCGGACCTTCGGGCGGGAAACCTCGTTCTTCGGCAATGGTTGCGTGGCGCATGTGTCGCTGGCCCATCCCATTGCGCCGCTGTTGCAGGGGCGCATTCTGGAGGCGGCAAAGGCGGAAGAGATCCCGATCGTCAAGGGCGGCACTTATGTCTGCATGGAGGGGCCGCAATTTTCCTCGCTGGCCGAATCCATGGGCTACAAGGCGGCAGGCTATGACGTGATTGGCATGACCGCCATGCCCGAGGCCAAGCTGGCGCGCGAGGCCGAGATTTCCTACGGCACCATTGCCATGGTGACGGATTTTGACTGCTGGCACCCCGAGCATGACCATGTCGATGTCGCCGCCGTGATGAAAATTGTCCATGACAATTCCCACAAGGCCAGCGCGTTGCTGGCACGCTTGCTGCGCGATTTTCCCGCCGAACACGAGCCTTGCCCGGTTGGATCGGACCGGGCGCTGGATTTTGCCATCATGACTCACCCCTCGGCGCGGGATCCGGCCCTGATGGCGAGGCTGGATGCGGTGGCGGGCCGGGTGCTGGGAGCGCAAACATGAGCGACAGGCTGAAAGCATCGATCCGCAGCATGGCCGATGATCCCAAGCCCGGCATCCTGTTCCGGGACATGACCACCCTGCTGGGCAATGCCCGCGCCTTCCGCCGGGCAGCTTTTGCGACGAATCCCCCGCGTGGACCTGGAAAACATGACCTGGAAAACATTCTTGGCAAGACCGATCCCGATGGTGGTAATCTGTTCCATGGACGGCGCTCCCCAAAGATAAATCGCTTCGACAGCAACCCGTCATGGCACATTCGATGCCGGTAACGGTGCCGTCCACAGCATCAGCGTAATTGCGCACAATTTCGGCTACGTCTTCGGCTTTGATCTTAAAACGGGCTGATCAGACTGCACCAATTTCACCATTGCCGGAAGCCACGTTTTCAATTCCGGGAATGGCTCGCAAAACATTGCGATGTTTGGAGCTTGCTGGACCATGAATTGCAGCCACAGCGTCGTCTGGGTAAAACCGGGGTCAACTTGATAGAGTGCTATGTTGCCCACAACTGTCGAAGCCACGTTGTGGAATTTGTTCAAAGCCTGCCCAACGGCAATTAGCGCATTGCGGGTAACCGCATAAGCAGCATAGGAAGCGCGGGCAGAAGTCCAGCTTGGTTCAATCAAGCCCGCCTCAATGGCACCGAAGAAATTCCGCGTCTGCTCTTCAACCAAAGCGGCCTTTTTATACCACAGGGCCAAAAGTTCCTTTGCAGCCGGGATTATTTTATCCAGAATATCTGGCGACAGACGTGAATGATCGGATTTTTCAGTCAATTCCCGCCCGCGCGCAAAGCCAAGGATGAATGCGCCATGTAATGCCGCGCATTGCTGGAGAAGGGCAAAATGGTCAGGCTCAAGCGGAGCTGCCATTACACCTTTCAGATTGCCGGGTGAATACGCTTCGCAGTTTGCCAGCAGGCCCGCACCCACCGCCCAGAGGCTCGTCACGTCCATTGTCTCCAGCGGCTCCTTAACGAGTTCCGCATATTCGGAGACGACCGCTATCAGGCCCGGATGTGTATTGCCTATTTTCTGGCTTGCTTCGGCCAGTTCAGGACACAGGCGATTGATACCAACACTCGCTAACCCTGACTCCGCGCGGGATTCCCGAATCATCTGAAGTCTGATTCAAGATGGCAACCGGGGAGGGTTGCCATGGCTGCGAT
>JAYVYA010000190.1:0-3598 GCA_043784745.1 Hyphomicrobiales bacterium | reverse complement strand
CTCATCAGGCGGTTGCGCAGGGTCAGGTGCTTGAGCTGGTAGGGTTGCAGCAGGGGATCGGCGGAGGGGGGCATGGGCGGGCCTGATGGCTGAATATGTCTTTAAGCTATATAGCGCCTGTTCCGATAAATACCGGAAACTACAGATGCTTTTGATAAATCGAGATTATCACGCTGTTCTCGGAATTCAAATGGTCCAATCTTTGTTTCGGAAAATGCGCGCCACTTCGCTCCTAGCGCATTTACAAATTCCGGAAGGTCGTCCTTTTCAGCGTCGGAATAACTTGGTGCCCAAAGAAGCACGGCATATGGATTATCCGGCAATTCGATATAATGATTAGTTTGATAAATTAGCGCGTCTGTATTTGTATATGACGCTCCAGCCAATATGTCGTTCAACAAAGAAAATGGTAAAATCGGCGGAACGCCTCGCATACCATCGTTAACACAGACTGTAATTCCGCGCCATCCATCTAATTGAAGCTCTGCTTTTGTCTCTTTAATCTGGCGATTTACTTTATTTATTATTCTTTTCAAAGGCATACGCAAAACATCGAAATATTCTTTGTAAATATTATTTATTTTTTGATTAAATTTGGCTATTTTGTATTTTTCCATGATATTTGCCATTCTAAGAATCGTCTGTTTCGAGTAAGAAAACTCAGTTTCAATTATCTTTAGTTCAATAATAACCTTCTCTTTTTTAAACATATAGTCTGCATTTTTTACACCTTGTCTTTTAATATACGGCGCTACGAGTTCACCTCCGGCGGTCAGGACAAATTCATTCCAGTTTGCTTCATCTGCAACCCCTTTCTGTTTGCTGTAGTCAGCATCTTCCATTTCGTTGGTGGTTGGAAATATCAAACCCCGATCCCCCTGCGCAACCACTGCGCAAACGCCTCCGCCAGCAGCCGCGCCCGCAATTCATTGCCATTCACCTGATCCAGCCGGTTCATCGCCGGGTTGGGCATTTGCGCTAACAGCGGGTAGCTGGCCAAAACTTCGCCGCGCGGGCCAGTCACCAGACCGGTGCCTTCCAGATAATCGGTCGGCGTCGTCAATTCGTCGTAACCGCCAATGTCGTGGGCAAACGAGGCGCTGTCGAGCACGACGCGCAGGGTCAGGCCGCGCGGGTCGCCGGGGGCAAGGCGGTCGGCGAAGGCCTTGTTCAATGCGGGCAGCGTTACCCGGCGCATCAGATCGACAAAAGCCCGTCCGCCCTTGGCCGCCATCGGGCCGGCATCCACCACAATGGCACGAAAGCGCAGGCCCGGCAGCAATGCCGGGTCCAGAGATTTTTGCGGGCCCAGAAAGGCCAGCGCAGGCAAGGGCGCAAGCACCGCCACCATACCGCCGAGCCAGGCCCGGCGATCCACAAACTTGCCTGCACCCATGTCAGCCTCCGGGGTTTATTGAAACGCGATTTTCACAATCTCGTAACTCTTGCCACCCCCCGGCGTATTGACTTCAATGGTGTCGCCAACCTTTTTGGCGATCAAAGCCCTGGCCGTCGGGGAGGTAATCGAAACCAGGCCCTTCTTCACATCGGCCTCGTTCTCCCCCACAATCTGGTAGACTTTCTTTTGTTCCGTATCCTCGTCAATCAAGGTGACGGTCGCACCAAATTTCACGGTATTGCCCGACAATTTCGACACATCAATCACTTCGGCGCGGGACAGCCGGTCTTCGAGGTCGGCAATGCTGCCCTCGTTGTGCGATTGCGCCTCCTTGGCCGAATGATATTCGGCATTTTCCGACAAATCGCCATGCGCGCGCGCTTCGGCAATGGCCTGGATAATGCGCGGGCGCTCCACCTGCTGGCGGCGCTTGAGCTCGGTCTCAAGTGCGGTATGGCCGGTCGTGGTCATCGGAACCTTTTCCATATCGATCTCTTTCTTCCATCCTGTTCAAACCAATGCACAGCCGGCCCGCGCCGGTAAAGCGCGGCGGCTGTGGCGTCAGGCAAAATAATCCTGCAATGCCCGGACTTCCAGATCACCCGACAGATAGGCCTTCACGCCTTGCGCCGCAGCGATCGATCCTGCCAGAGTGGTATAGTATGGCACTTTGTGCAAGAGGGCGGCGCGGCGCAGCGAGCGCGAGTCCGCCAGCGCCAGCGCGCCTTCCGTCGTATTGAACACCAGCTGTATGCCGCCATTCTTGATGGCATCGACCACATGCGGGCGGCCTTCCGAAACTTTGTTGATTTTTTGCGCGGGCACACCGGCGGCCTGCAAAAACCGGGCATTGCCGCTGGTCGCCTGGATTTTGAAACCGAGCGAGGCCAGCAGTTTCATGGTGCCCAGAATGCGCGGCTTGTCGGCATCGCGCACCGAGACAAACACCGTGCCGCCCTTGGGGACCGAGGTGCCGGACCCGAGCTGGCTCTTGGCAAAGGCAATGTCAAACGTCCGGTCAAGGCCAATCACTTCGCCGGTCGAGCGCATTTCCGGCCCCAGAATCGTGTCGACGCCGGGGAAACGGGCAAAAGGAAACACCGCTTCCTTGACGCCGACATGGTCCGGCCGGGCGGGTTTCAGGGCAAAGCTGGCGAGGCTCTCGCCCGCCATCAGCCGCGCGGCGATTTTTGCAATCGGCTGACCGATGACCTTGGCGACAAAAGGCACGGTGCGCGAGGCACGCGGGTTGACCTCCAGCACATAGATATCATCCTCCTTCAGCGCAAACTGCACGTTCATCAGGCCGATGACATTCAGCGCCAGCGCCATTTTCCGCGTCTGCGCTTCCAGCCGCGCAATCATTTCCGGACTGAGCGAATGCGGTGGCAGCGAGCAGGCGCTGTCACCCGAATGGATGCCGGCCTCCTCAATATGCTCCATGATCCCGGCGATGAAGACATCCTTGCCATCGCAGAGCGCATCGACATCCACTTCCACCGCATCCGACAGATACCGGTCAAACAGCAGCGGGTTCTTGCCCAGCACCGTGTTGATCTGCCCGGTCTTGTCATTGGGATAACGCGCCTTGACATCGGAGGGCACCAGGCTGGGCAGCGTGCCCAGCAGATAGTCATCGAGGTCCGAAGTGTCGCGGATGATCGCCATCGCCCGCCCCCCCAGCACATAGGAGGGGCGCACCACCAGCGGCAAGCCAAGTTCGCCCGCAATGGTGCGCGATTGTTCGACGGAATAAGCAATGCCGTTCTTCGGCTGCTTCAGTCCCAGCTTGTCGAGCAGGCGCTTGAACCGGTCCCGGTCCTCGGCCAAATCAATCGAATCAACCGAAGTGCCGAGGATGGGGATGCCCGCCTGCTCCAGCCGGTGCGCAAGTTTCAGCGGTGTCTGCCCGCCAAACTGGACGATGACGCCCTTCAGAGAGCCGTTTTCCTGCTCCTTGCGCAGGATTGCCAGCACATCTTCGCCAGTCAGCGGTTCGAAATACAACCGGTCGGAGGTGTCATAATCGGTTGAAACTGTTTCGGGGTTGCAATTGATCATGATGGTTTCATAGCCCGCGTCAGACAGCGCAAAGCAGGCATGACAGCAGCAATAATCAAACTCGATACCCTGCCCGATCCGGTTTGGCCCGCCGCCCAGAATCACAATCTTTTCGCGCGCTGTCGGGCGCGATTCGCA
>JAYVYA010000189.1:0-7358 GCA_043784745.1 Hyphomicrobiales bacterium | reverse complement strand
GCCTCGCCAAGCTTCATCGAGGCTTGAACAAGGTCATTGGTCCTTGCCTTGATGGCCTCGGCATCCTCACCCCCAAGCACGGCTTTCAGCGCCGCGACGGCGGCCTCAATCGTGCTTTTGTCCGCAGCGGAAACCTTGTCGCCATATTCCTTCAGCGACTTTTCTGCAGAATGGGACTGGGCTTCGCCCTGGTTTTTGGCATCGACCAGTTCACGCCGCTTCTTGTCCTCGGCGGCATTCAACTCGGCATCCTTCACCATCTTGTTGATGTCAGCTTCCGACAGGCCGCCAGAGGCCTGAATCCGGATCTGCTGTTCCTTGTTGGTCGCCTTGTCCTTGGCGGTAACGTTAACAATGCCATTGGCGTCAATGTCAAACGTCACCTCAACCTGCGGCACGCCACGCGGGGCGGAGGGAATGCCGACAAGGTCGAACTGGCCGAGTATTTTGTTGTCCTGCGCCATTTCGCGCTCGCCCTGAAAGACACGGATGGTGACAGCGGTCTGGTTGTCCTCGGCGGTCGAAAACACTTGGCTCTTCTTGGTCGGGATGGTCGTGTTGCGGTCGATCAGGCGGGTGAAAACCCCGCCCAATGTCTCGATGCCCAGCGACAACGGGGTCACATCGAGGAGCAGCACATCCTTGACATCGCCCTGCAAAACGCCTGCCTGCACCGCCGCGCCAATCGCCACCACTTCATCGGGGTTGACGCCCTTGTGCGGCTCCTTGCCGAAGAACTGCTTGACGATTTCCTGCACCTTGGGCATGCGCGTCATGCCGCCAACCAGAACGACTTCATTAATCTCGCCCGCCGTCAGACCGGCATCCTTGAGCGCCTTGCGGCAGGGCTCAATGGTTTTCTGGATGAGATCATCGACCAGCGCCTCGTATTTGGCGCGCGTCAGCTTCAGCGTCAGATGCTTGGGGCCGGAGGCATCGGCGGTGATATAGGGCAGGTTGATGTCGGTCTGGCTGGCAGAAGAGAGTTCAATCTTGGCCTTTTCTGCCGCTTCCTTCAGGCGCTGGAGAGCAAGCTTGTCCTTTTTCAGGTCAATGCCCTGTTCCTTCCTGAACTCCTCTGCCAGATATTCCACGAGGCGCATGTCAAAGTCTTCACCACCAAGGAACGTGTCGCCGTTGGTAGACTTTACTTCGAACACACCATCGCCAATTTCGAGGATCGACACGTCGAACGTGCCGCCGCCCAGATCGTAGACGGCGATGGTGCCAGCACCCTTCTTGTCGAGACCATAAGCCAAGGCTGCCGCTGTCGGCTCGTTGATGATGCGGAGCACTTCAAGGCCGGCAATCTTGCCAGCATCCTTGGTGGCCTGGCGTTGGGCATCGTTGAAATAGGCGGGCACAGTGATGACGGCCTGCGTCACGGTCTGGCCCAGATGCGCCTCGGCGGTTTCCTTCATCTTCTGCAAGATGAAGGCGGAAATCTGCGAGGGCGAATATTGCTTGCCGTCGACCGACACCCAGGCGTCGCCATTGCTTGCCTTGACGATTTTGTAGGGAACGAGGCCCATGTCCTTCTTGGTCATCGGGTCATCGAAAGTGCGCCCGATCAGGCGCTTGATCGCGAAAAACGTGCGCTCCGGATTGGTGACGCCCTGCCGCTTGGCGGGCTGGCCAACGAGGCGCTCGCCATCATCGGTAAAAGCGACAATGGACGGGGTGGTGCGGGCGCCCTCGGCATTTTCGATAACCTTTGGCGTGGACCCCTCCATCACGCAAACGCATGAATTGGTGGTTCCAAGATCAATTCCAATAACTTTAGCCATGGTTCTCTTCCTTTTAGTGACGCAGAATCAACGGGCCCCGAAGCGGACCGTCTGCGGGCGGCGGTTAGCCCCGCCCGATCCCCGATAGTGCCAAGATTGGTTTTGCAGTGGCGTTCTGCAAGATTGAAAGGCTATATAGGGGCGGCGTTTTTGCCATACAAGGCGAGGCCATGGCTGCGCTTGCCGGAATCTGGTTTTTGCGCTGACAAAGTTTGTAATTTCAGCGTAGAAGCAGAACGATTGATGTTTCTTGATTTCAGGGATCAGGTTCCCATGCGCAGGCTTGTTTTTATCGCCCTGATTTTGTCAGTGAGCGGAGGGCCCGTCATGGCCCAGATGGTGCTTCCCGGTGCCCTGCCTGCGGTGCCTGCCGCCGGAAAGCCGTCCAGAAAGCTGGGGCCGGACGGGTTGCCGCTCAAACGCGCCAAGCCTGCCGCCGTCAAACCGATTGGGGAGGAGGCGATTACCAGCCGGGAATTAACCCTGAATGGTGCCCATGGCCGGATTGAGTTTGTGCGCAATGGCGACGCGCTGAATGTGACCGCCATGACGATAGATGGCTCGCAAATCTCCCGACCGGATGATTCGTGCCGATTGGACGTCGTGTCGGGGACGCCTTTGACAACCCGGCCGCTCGGTCGCCCGATGGGCACGTTGCGCTACCAGATTGATCTGGCCAGCTGCCCGTTCAGCTTTGACATTCTGGAGGGTGCCATTCTGGTGGAGGCCAGCCCGAAAATATGTGAATTCAAGGCGGCGGACTGCAAAGTGGACCCGGCTGGCCTGTGGGGACCACGCGGCACATCGTTCAGTCCGGAAAAAATCAAGGAAATCGAACGGGCGCGCAACCATGCGGAAGCGACCATGCGGGAGAATTTTCGCGAATTGCTGGCGCGCCTCCACGCCCGCCCCGCCATCAAGGCGGCTGCCAGCGAGCAGGCCGGGTTTTCCTCGGTGCGGGCAGACATCTGCCGGGATTATGCACGTGAGGACGTGCACGGCTTTTGTGCCTTGCGCCTGACCGAAGCGCGGGCGCAGGCGCTGAAGGCCAGCATTGGCAATGCCGGTCCCGATCTTGCCGACAAAATTCCGGACCAAAAGCGCCGCCGCAGCCGCAGTGCCGTGCCGATGTGAAAAAGCGCCTTGCCATCCCCCGCTTCTGAACAGCAAA
Organism: Hyphomicrobiales bacterium; assembly: GCA_043784745.1. Taxonomy (GTDB): domain Bacteria; phylum Pseudomonadota; class Alphaproteobacteria; order Rhizobiales; family Beijerinckiaceae; genus JAYVYA01. The sequence goes on along the minus strand of JAYVYA010000189.1, from coordinate 4,400 downwards.
TTAAGCATAGAATTGATTTTGCGGCCAAATCAGAAATTCCCAAACGGAATTATCCGCCCGTAAACGCTGAAGGAATAGCCCGATAGTCCCTCTGCATCAGATTTGGAACGCCTGTGTACCTCTATCGTCTGCTCAAAGCTGGTGAAAGCTATTACGGCAACGCTTCCACAGTCATCGGCGGCGATGGTGCCGATACCCTTGCCGCATCGGCTGATGCTTTTGGTGTCTGCTACCAGGCCGGTAATGGCAATACTTTGCTGTCCGGCTCTGCGGGCAATGACACCTTGTTTGGCGGCAACGGCGATGATTCCATCTTTGGCAATGGCGGTGCCGACTATATTGACGCAGGCGCGGGTAATGACCTGATTGCTGGCGGAATTGGCAACGACATTATTTTCGGCGGCACCGGCAATGACACGTTTTATGGTGGCGGCGGCAATGATTTCCTCAATGGCGGGGCCGGGTTCAACCTGCTCTATGGCGGTTCCGGCAGCGATACCATGGTCGCCAACGGGGCCTCCGACACGATCTTTGGCGGCTCGGGCGGCGACCAGATTTATCTCTACGGCGGCAACAACGTCATCTGGGGCGGCATCGGCAATGATTTTGTCTGGTCAAACCCGGGCACCGCCAATGTGATCGACACCGGCGGCGGCAATGATACGGTGTTTTCCTATGGCGCGGATTCGGTCTATGGCGGCACTGGCAATGATTTTCTGTATGCCCTCGGTAGCGGCGGCTCGACGCTGAACGGCGGCACCGGGGATGACACGCTAATAAGCGCCGCCACTGGCCCGGCAGTGCTGTACGGCGGCACTGGCAATGATCTCCTGATGGGCGGCCCCGGCCCTTCAACGCTGGATGGCGGCGCAGGCAATGACATTCTGCTGGCAGGGGCCAGCGGACTTGATGTGCTGAGCGGCGGCACTGGCGACGATCTGATGGTGGGATCGGAGGCCACCGACACCTTGCTCGGCGGTATTGGCAATGATTCCATCTTCGGTCATGGCGGCAGCGATTATATTGACGGGGGTGAGGGCAATAATTTCATCACCGGGGACGGCGGCAATGACACGATTCTCGCGGGGTCCGGCAACGATTCGATCTTCGCCGGTTCGGGTGATGATTCCGTCGTCGCCGGGGCCGGCAATGACTGGCTGTTTGGCGATGACGGCAATGACACCCTGACCGGCGGCTTTGGCAATGACGTGATCTATGGCGGCTTTGGCCGCAATGTCTTCGCGCTGCAGGCGGATGCGCGCGCCGGAGATACGGACATGATTATGGACTGGGGCACAGTCAACGGCATCTGGGACGAGCTGGACCTCGCCGCCGGGCTGAAAGGCGTGACAAAATTCGCGCAGGTTGGGGCTGATGTGATGGTGACCGCCAGCCTCGGTGGCGGCAGCTATATGGTTGATGTCGCCAATGCGTCACTGGTTGATGTTATGTCGCATTTGAAGTGGGTGTGAACCGGATTGTCAAAAATTTGACATTTCCATTGCCACCGCTTAGCAACCATTTATTCTCGACAGAGATGAGACCATTGCACCCGCCGACCTGCCCTTGAGGCTTGCGGCCAACGTCCGGCAGCGCTGATGCGCTCCCGGGCGCAAAACGCTTTGGCCTTGCCTTTGCCGAACCTGCAACCGGGCCTTGGTCCAGACATTGAGGCGAACCATGTTCGAGGGCCTTTCCGAAAAGCTCTCCGGCATATTTGACAAGCTGACGCGCCGCGGATCACTCTCCGAGGAAGACGTCAACCTTGCCATGCGTGAAGTGCGCCGCGCCCTGCTGGAAGCAGATGTGGCGCTAGATGTCGTGCGCTCGTTCGTCGACAAGGTGCGGGCGCGTGCTGTCGGGGCCAATGTCGTCAAATCCGTCACCCCCGGCCAGATGGTCATCAAAATCGTCAATGACGTTTTGATCGAGACGCTGGGTGCTGATGGTGACCCGATCAATCTGGACGCTGCCCCGCCCGTCGCCATCATGATGGTGGGCCTGCAGGGCGCGGGCAAAACCACCACTGCTGCCAAAATTGCCAAACGCCTGACCGAGCGTTTCAAACGCAAGGTGTTGATGGCCTCGCTCGACGTCAAGCGCCCCGCTGCGCAGGAGCAGCTGGCGGTGCTGGGGCGGCAGGTGGGCGTGGTGACGCTGCCAATCATCGCCGGGCAGACCCCGGTGCAGATTGCCCGCCGGGCCGAAGAGGCGGCACGCTTGCAGGGCTTTGATGTCGTCATCCTTGATACGGCGGGCCGGACCCATATCGACGAACCGCTGATGGCGGAAATGGCGGAGATCAAAGCCGCCACGTCGCCTCACGAAATCCTGCTGGTGGCCGATGCGCTGACCGGCCAGGATGCGGTCAACCTTGCCAAAAGCTTTGACGAGCGCGTCGGCATTACCGGCATTGTCCTCACCCGCACCGATGGCGATGGCCGTGGCGGCGCGGCACTTTCCATGCGCGCGGTTACCGGCAAGCCAATCAAGCTGATCGGTACGGGCGAAAAGATGGATGCGCTGGAGGATTTTAACCCCTCCCGCATCGCCGGGCGCATTTTGGGCATGGGCGACATAGTCTCGCTGGTGGAAAAAGCCGCGCAGAACATTGATGCCGACAAGGCGATGAAAATCGCCGAGAAGATGCGCAAAGGCAAGTTTGATCTCGACGACTTGTCCGAGCAACTGGCCCAGGTGGAGAAAATTGGTGGCCTCAACGGCATTATGGGCATGTTGCCCGGCATGGCCAAAATGAAGGACCAGCTGGCCGCCGCCAACATGGATGACAGGGTGATCAAGCGCCAGCGGGCGATTATTTCCTCCATGACGCCCAGGGAGCGGCGGGACCCGGACATTCTCAAGGCTTCCCGCAAAAAGCGCATTGCCGCTGGTTCTGGCGTCAAGGTGGAGGATGTGAACCGCTTGCTGAAGCAGCATCGCGGCATGGCCGACATGATGAAGCAGATGGGCGGTAAAAAGGGCGGCGGCATGATGAGTAAAATGGCCGGCATGATGGGCATGGGCGGGGGAATGCCCGGCGGGATGCAGATGCCCAGCCCGGAGCAGATCGAGGCGATGAAACAGCAGATGGGCGGCATACCGGGCATGCCGAGGCTGCCCGATGCCGCGCCGCCGGGTGCCTTTTCGCAGAAGCCGGTTCTGCCCGGCCCCGGGGCCAAATTGCCGGGCCTGGGCGGCCTGCCTGGCCTCGGCGGGTTCAATCCGTTCGGGACGAAGAAATGATCCCCGTGCTGGAAACCGAGCGCCTGATCCTGCGCGAATGGCGCGAGGCGGATTTTGAGCCGCTGGCGGATTTCTTCGCCGAGGAGGCCAATGCGCATTTTGTCGGCGGTGCCTGTGACCGCGAGGAAACATGGGGCAAGATGGCAGCGTTCATCGGCCACTGGAGCTTGCGCGGCTATGGCCTGTGGGTATTGCAGAGCAAGGCGGACAAGACGTTCAAGGGCTGGGCTGGACTGTCCTTTCCCGTTGGCTTTCCCGAGCCGGAACTGGGCTGGTGCCTGGTGCCGGAGGCGCGCGGCAACGGCCTCGCCTTGGAAGCTGCCACCCGCGCCCGCGCCTATGCCTACGAAAATTTGGGCTGGACCACCGCGATCAGCCTGATCCGCCCCTTCAACGGGCCTTCGCTGCGTGTTGCCTCGCGCCTCGGCGCGACGCTGGAACGCATCATCGAATTCCGCTTCCGGGAATGCGGCATCTACCGCCATCCCGGTCCGGGCGAACTAACCAAGACCTCCAACCAAGCCAACTAAAAGGAAAACCACAATGTCCCTGAAAATCCGTCTCTCCCGTGGCGGTGCCAAGAAGCGCCCGTTCTACTCCATCGTCGTTGCCGACGCCCGCATGCCGCGCGATGGCCGCTTCATCGAGAAAATCGGCACGTTTGACCCGCTGAAGAAGAAGGACGACGCCACCCGCCTCAAGCTGGATGCGGAAGTGGCCAAGGCCTGGATGGCCAAGGGCGCGCAGCCGACTGACCGCGTGCTGCGCCTGCTGGAGGCCGTCGGCGTCGGCACCCGCCCCATCCGCAACAACCCGGAAAAGGCCCTGCCGAAGAAGAAGACCCAGGAGCGCAACGCCGCCAATGCAGCGGCGGCGGAAAAGGCGGCTGCGGCTGCGGCGACACCGGCGGAGTGATGGCAGCGCGCGGGTTGACGCTTTGGCGTCCTGCCAACGTATGCTAAACTAACCGGGCCTGTACATTTTGCGCTTTGCGCAAGCTGTTCAGGCCCGCTTGCATTTCAGCCCCCGGACCCGCCCCTTGAAACTACCCTTCCTCAAAAGCCTGCGCCTCGACAGTTTCCTCTCCTTTGCGCCCGGAAGCGAGGCGATTGTATTGCAGGGGCTGAACGTGCTGATTGGGCCGAACGGGTCGG
>JAYVYA010000188.1:0-3138 GCA_043784745.1 Hyphomicrobiales bacterium | reverse complement strand
CACGCTTCCCGCATGCTTCGAGACGCTACGCAAGGGCTTCGCTCCTCAGCATGAGGAAAGCTTATGCATCGCAGCAGGCCTTCACCCGATTGCCCTGCGGCGGGGAGCACTGCCGCTGGACAGTTCAATTTTAACAAACTATTGTATTAATCAATGGCAATTATTTGGTGCTTTTCGATGATACCAATTATCTGCTGCCGCTTTTCCTTGCCGCTTTACGTGCGGGCCTGTCTGATAATTTTGGGCCTGTGCGCCCTGCCCGCGTCGGCAATTGCGCAATCCGTGCAGGAACTCAATTTCGGTGACGTGCTGTCCTATTCCACGGCTGGCGGGGCCATCAACAACCCACAGTTAAGATATTCCGTCAAAACCGACCCGAAGAATGGATTGGTGCTGACGCAGTCCCAGGTCGCGGTGATGACGACCGGAGTACGAACCCAACTGGAAATGAAGGGGGGCCGGGCATATTCTGCAGAATTTTCGTTCACGCCAACCGGCTTCGACAGCAATTCCGGTGTTGTTGTGGGGTTTGATCCGTCGGAAGCCGTCGGCAATTTCTCATCGCTCGGCAACGAGGCGGTTTTGTGGTCCTGGCGCTCCAACGGTGCTGTGACCACCTATTCGATTCCGGCCGATTTCAGCCTGGCAGAGCGGCCCAATGGCGAATTTTCGTTTACCTCCGGTTTGGCGCAGACATTTGCAGTCAAGGATGTTCTGAGGATCGACCTGATTGTCGACAGCACCCTGACCATGACAGCGGTCAATTTCTACAAGAACAACAATCCGGTTTTCTCCGGCACGGTCGCCAAAGTCCCGCGCGGCTATTTCTTCGCCGGGTTGCGTCTGGTGGGACCGCAAACCGCCGTCATCCGCAAAATCACGGCGCGAGACCGTCCCTTGGCCGGTCCCCAGCCAATCGCGGACGCGCCCGCGCAATTGCCCGCCGCAGCGCCCGCCAAACCGGAGGCCGTGGCCGCGAAGCCTGATATTTCAATCCTTAAATCGCCCCAACCCCCGGCGGCACCGGAACCTGCCGTGCCAGTGCGCCCGGTTGAAAAACAGCCTGATGACCCTTTCGCGCGCAGCCTGAGGAAGCCGCCACCCGGAATGCCTGCATTGCCCAGCTACCCTAACATTGTCCACGGCCCCGGCAATGTCGAGATGACGCAGGATTTTACCAGCGCGTTTTATGCTAAATACAAACCCTATCTTTCCGCCGGGGTCGCCTATGTCGAGCAGAACGGCAATGATGCGACAGCCGAACTAAACTCGCGGGAGCATGCTTTTGCAAGCATATGCAAGCCGCTGCGCGACACGAAAGCCAGTCTGATTGAAGTCGGCGCAGGCACCTTCCAGCCCTGCGACTACCGGATATCGGACCCGGCCGGAGGCAAACCAAAACTGGTTTATGCGGCCAAACCTGATTCGGCCATCATTCGCGTGACCGGAGGAGATGATTTGGCCAAGGCCGTCTGGAAGGCTGTGCCCGGCAAGCCAGGCCTCTACCAGACTGAAATTCTGGCTGCCAAAACCGGTCCTGGCTATTCTGTTGACCGGGTTTTGCTAAAGGACACGAAGGACCGGCAGGGCTTTCCCCAGCGCCTGCAAAAATACCCGAATGCCCCGGAGCTGATGGCGGCCAGGACAGGCTGGAGCTATGATGCCAGTCAGCACCTGCTCTATGTTGCCATGGCCGGAGCGGACATCCAGCAAAATCGCCATCGCCTGCTGGCGCTGTATCTCGATGCAGTCGGCAACAGCCGGTTTTATCTGCTGGGTGCCACATTGGCGCTGGAAGGGTTTTATCTCGACGACGTGCAGACCGTCACTTCCGAATTTGTCGACGGCAAGAAACATGTTGCCTCCGAACTTTGGCTCAAGGACATTACCGAGGTGTTCTCGCCGGTGGCGGCATACGCCAACCAGAATGACGGCTCCTCGGTCTTTGCGCAGAATGTCCGGGTGCATGCGTCCGGTTCGGATGCATTCAATGCCAATTCCTCGCCGACCAGTTCCAGCCTGATTTTTGTGACCGGGTCACACATCACCGATCCCGGCGATGTGATGACCCAGGGCACCGCAATTTTCCCCAACAATAATTGCGTTTCCTCCCATCAAGGCTTTGCCGCCGTTTTTGGCACCTATTGCTCCGGATCCGGGGGGCCAGGCATTGCTGACACCGCCAGCGAAGGTTTTGCCTCTGCCAGCTGGTATGTCGGCGACATTATTGCGGACAATGACAGCCGTCAGGAAACGCCGGTCGGTTTCGGCTTTTACGGAACCGACAAGAAACCGCCATCCTGGGGGCAGCGTTTTTTCTGGCTGGATACGGTTCGGTCCGAGCGCAATGGCAGCAATGCCCTGCGTGTGGAAGCGGGAGCCATTGGTAAAATATTCAATTCAAAATTTGACCAGCCGCCGATTTTGTATAGCAGCCCGGCGCTGGGGGCTTATACGCCTGAGGCACCTTAGCGGCGGCCTCGCGGGCCAGCAGACCACACCCCTCACAACACCACTTCAAACCCCTTCCTCTGCATCAGAAACAGCAGCTTCAGCGTCGCGCCACAGGGCTGTTTTGCGCCCCGCTCTGGGGGGCTACGATAGCTTTCAGTCGCAATAAATTGCCCTGCAAAGCTGCTGTGCCAATGCACCCTTCAATTGCAGATAGCCTCTTTTTTTCGGATAATTTGCAGCATGAAATTGCTGTCGGCAAAAAGGCCGATCTCTGTTCCAGGCTTGTCCTTGTCGGCTTCTTGAATGAGCGCAAGTCCGCGCAACGGAGAGACCCTGATGGTCTCCCCACGATCCCTTCTAACACCGAATGTCCCCGCCATCTTGCCCTCGACAGATGGCCCGTTCAAATATTCCACACTGTCCCGCATCGTTGCCAATGCTTCTCCCGGATCGCTGAAATATTGCTGGATCGTTATCGAGGATGCCCGCCCGGCATAATCATCGCCGCCACAAAACCGGACGAAAATTCGCAATGGCGGTTTGCCCTCACGTAAACCGCGATCCCGGACGGTAAGCTGGTCTTTGGTAAAGGTCTCGAAAACCAACTGATTTTCCACAACCCATTGTTTGAACTTGGAATAGCCCATACCCGGCTCGAGCGTCTTGAGCATGGAATCCATGCTT
>JAYVYA010000187.1:0-7745 GCA_043784745.1 Hyphomicrobiales bacterium | reverse complement strand
GAAAGGTCACAATTCAAATTCATACGCTAGACCTCACTAATGATGCGCAACAGGTCGTTGCGTCTGGGATCCCGTTTCTCGCCATCAGGTTGCCAGCGGATCAGGCGCGACCGATGGCGATCCAAGTGCAACCTGGGCAACCGATATTCGGCGTTGAGGACCCTGCTTGATGGACGCCAAACTACATCGCCTTTTCCAGAATTTGAGCAATGTCGGCGTCCCGCCCGCGCATGTCGGATATACTGCGCTCACAGTGCCGGGTTCTGGCGGTCATATGGTCGCTTTGTCGGCGACTGGCATGCCGGCGCTTTTAATCCAGACTGCTGCGGGAGGTACCAAGCCATCCCGTATCCACTTATCGGGGTTAAATGCGTCGTTCGGGGTGATGTGCAACGTGGCAGCGGACGGCTCCATTCCACAGAAATGCGACATCAGCATTCTTGAATGCACCGCGCCCGAGGAGCTGCGCCCGATTTTTGCCGAAGTCGGTGCATCGTTCCTGCGTGTTCTCGGACAGCACCCGACGATGGAGCAGACAGCCGGGGCGGTGAGCCGGTTTGCAGCAATCTTTGCCTCACTGACCCGTCCCTCACGGCAAAGCGTGACCGGGCTTATCGGCGAACTCATGTTGCTGGCACTCTCAGCCAATGTGTCTGCTGCCGTCATGTGTTGGCGATCTAACCAGACGGATCATTTCGATTTTGTTGCTCCTGACGCGAGAGTGGAGTGCAAGGCTTCTTCTTCTGGGATGCGCTTGCACTCCTTGTCTTGGGAGCAGTGCAACCCTCCGCCTGGCCCCGCACTCGTCGCGTCACTATTTGTCGAAAGCGCCGGAGGCGGCACAAGCGTTAGGGAGTTGCTGGCGCGGATTGAGAGTCGTTTAATTGCATTGCCAGATGCTGCCCTTCGGCTACGTGAAACGGTTGCCGCTACAATGGGCGCGGCGCTTCGTTCGTGCTTGGACGTGCGTTTTGATGAAGTAGTCTGCGAAGCGAGCTTAAAATGGTTCGATTTACGCGAGGTGCCAGCGATACGTGGAGAACTTCCCGACAACGTTACCAGTCTGAGGTTCACCTCTAACCTGGGTGCCGCATCAGAAGTGTCCTCTTCAGTATTGGCAGGGACATCTCTGAGTGCGATCATCCCGATCCACTGATCATATTCACACTGCAAGGCGGCGGAAATTACGCTATCAGGATCATTGGGCCCAACACAAGTTCTATAGTATACAAAGAGCATGTTCAAAGGATGTTCGGAAAGCTGTTAGTTTGGAAGGGGATTCCTTTCGAAGAGGAACCCTGCGGCGATAATGGCGTCGGCAAGATCTGGGAAATACCGCATCTCGACTGCCAGTGCCTCGCCCAGCCAGGTGGCATCTGAGGCGCAGTTGGCCTTCAGCCAGTTCGCTGCTGCTGCAGTCAGTGGCGACACGAGAGCAAGGCCGCCTTCCCGTTCCGCTCTGAAGGCGGCGCCAGTATCAGCGGTTGCGGTGCTTCTGCGCAGCGGTTCATCCATTCCGGTCTCAGTCTCCAAGAGTTGATAGGTCGCAAAACTGAGATGGGACATACCCAGTGACAGAAATTGAGATTTCTTAAAACCTCAGTGACAAAAATTATGAGACAGTGACAAAAATTGTGAGATTCAACAGATTCAACAGTTCCGGAGGGCTCCTACATCATCTTCCGGATCTGGATCACCGCCGGGGTCGTAATGACGGCAAAGAGCACGGGGAGGAAGAAAATGATCATCGGAACCGTCAGTTTCGGCGGCAGCGAGGCGGCTTTCTTCTCGGCTTCCATCATGCGGTTGTCGCGGCTTTCCTGGCTGACCACGCGCAGCGCCGTGCCCAGCGGCGTGCCGTAACGCTCGGCCTGGATCAGCACGGTGCAGATGGCCCGCACCTGGTCAAGGCCCGTGCGCAAGCCGAGGTTTTCGAATGCGGTGCGCCGGTCGGGCAGGAACGACAGTTCGGCTGTCGTCAGCGTCAGCTCTTCGGCCAGCGGCACCGACTGTGCGCCAATTTCGCCCGACACCTTGCGGAAGGCATGTTCGATCGACATGCCCGATTCCACGCAGATCAGCAGCAGGTCCAGCGAATCGGGAAAGGCCCGCTTGATGGAAAGCTGGCGTTTGGAGATGATATTGTTGAGAAACAATTCGGGAACCTTGATGCCGACATAGGCAGCAACCACGACGATCAGAATCTTGCCAACAATGGGATATTGTGAATCCGTGGCATAGAGATAGAAGGCGGCTGCAAGAAACATGATGATGGGGGTGATCAGGCGGAAAAACAGAAAGGTAATTTCCGACTGCGAGCCGCGAAACCCGGCCCGGGCCAGATGCAGCTTCGATTTGTCGGTGCCCAGCCATTTGGCCAGACTGAAGCGGTCAACCACACCTTTCATATAGGCTTTTGGTGCCTGGCGCAGCGAGGCCTTGCTGGTGTCCCTCGACAGGCGCTCGCGCTCGCGGGCGCGGATGCGTTCGCGCTCCACACCAACCGATTTCATCCGGCGGCCAAGGGAATCGGATTCCATCAAGGGCATGGCGATGGTCAGCACCGTGGCAGCAGCGGCGATGGCGACGAGGACGCCAAACATGAACGGCCCGTCGGTCAGCTTCTCGAATATGAGATCAAACATCTGCCTGTTTCCGTGTTGCGCCAGCACAGGCTGGCAGGGGCCGGACCAAAATCGGCTGGCCGGTCAAATATCGAAATTGATCATTTTGCGCATAACCATGATCCCGATGAACATCCAGAAGGCAGCGCAGGCCATGACGAAATGGCCGGTGGGGTGCGTGAACAGCAGCGAAATATAGGCCGGCGTGGTCAGGTAGACCAGGCTGCCGACGATGATCGGCAGCGCGCCAATGATACCGGCCGAAGATTTGGCTTCCGACGACATGGCAATGACTTTCTGCTTGAGCTTCTTGCGCTCGCGCAGAACCTTCGAGAGGTTTCCCAATGCTTCGGCCAGATTGCCGCCGGCTTTTTGCTGAATGGCGATGACAATCGAGAAAAAGCTGGCCTCGGCCACCGGAATGCGCTCGACCATGCGCTCAATGGCCTCGGAGACGGATAATCCGATGGTTTGGGCTTCCACGATCATCCGGAATTCGGTTTTCACCGGTTCGGTGGCTTCGCTGGCAATGATGCGGACGCAGTCGCCGAGTGGCAGGCCGGCCTTGATACCGCGCACGATCACGTCAATGGCGGCGGGAAAAGCTTCCAGAAACTGCTTGGTCCGGCGGTTTTTCAGAAACGACAGCAGCCAGGCGGGAATGCCGAGCGCGCCAATCAGGAAGGCCGGCGGCAAAAACAGCAGGTTCTGCGTCAATATGAACATCAGCGCTGTGACAGCCAAGCCGCAACCGGCCTGCAACATGTAGAACCTGGATGTTGGCCAGTTCAGACCGGCCCGCACCAGTTTGGTTTCCAGCGAAACCTTCTTGTTGCGTTTCTGGTCCAGTTCTTTCAGGCTCTCTGCCACCTGCTTGCGCCGGGAATCGGCGTCCTTCGTGATCCGGTCGGCGGGGTTGCGCTGGCTGCTGTTGACGGCAATGGCATCCCGGCGTTGTTCGGCTTTGATGTCGCCAGTCATGTAGGGGTAGACGACCATCAGCGCGCCACCGACGGCGAGCGTGGCCAGGCCCGCTACGACCAGTTGGTTGGTGTCCATCATCGCTCTCCTTTACGCCAATACCCGAATCATCACTTGTTCTGCTTGCTGTCGTCAGAAGCGTCGAGCGCGGCGGCCAGGCGTTCTTCCTCATTATAATAGCGGGCGCGGTCCCAGAACCGCGGGCGGCCAATGCCGGTGGAACGGTGCTTGCCTTTCAGCTTGCCCTGGGCGTCCTCGCCAATAATGTCATAGACGAAAAGGTCTTGGGTGATCACAACATCGCCTTCCATGCCTAACACTTCGGTAATATGCGTGATGCGCCGGGATCCATCGCGCAGGCGGGCGGCCTGAAGAATGACATCCACGGACGAAACGATCATTTCGCGGATGGTCCGGGTGGGCAGCGCAAAGCCGCCCATGGTGATCATCGATTCGAGGCGGCCCAGAGCCTCGCGTGGCGAGTTGGCGTGCAGCGTGCCCATGGACCCGTCGTGGCCGGTGTTCATGGCCTGAAGCAAGTCGAAAGCCTCGGGTCCGCGGACTTCGCCGACGATAATCCGCTCGGGGCGCATGCGCAGGCAGTTCTTGACCAGATCACGCATGGTGATCGCGCCGGTGCCCTCCAGGTTCGGCGGGCGGGTTTCAAGGCGCACGACATGCGCCTGCTGCAATTGCAGCTCGGCGGCGTCCTCGCAGGTGATGACGCGCTCGTCATGCTCGATGTAATTGGTCAGGCAATTGAGCAACGTGGTCTTGCCCGAGCCGGTGCCGCCTGAAATCAGCACGTTGCAGCGCACCTTGCCGATGATTTTCAGGATTTCACCGCCCTCGGGCGAAATCGCGCCAAACTTGACCAGCTGGTCGAGCGTCAGTTTGTCCTTTTTGAATTTCCGGATGGTCAGGCATGGCCCGTCAATCGCCAGTGGCGGAGCAATGACGTTGACTCGCGAGCCGTCGAGCAGGCGCGCGTCGCAAATCGGCGAGGTATCATCGACGCGGCGGCCGACCTGGCTGACAATGCGCTGGCAGATATTCATCAGCTGGGCATTGTCGCGGAACCGGATATTGGTGAGCTGAATCTTGCCGGCGACTTCGATAAAGGTCTTGTGGGCCCCGTTGACCATGATGTCGGCAATGTCGTCGCGGGCCAGCAAGGGCTCCAGCGGGCCGTAGCCGAGCACGTCGTTGCAGATATCATCCAGCAGTTCTTCCTGCTCGGAAATCGACATCATCACGTTTTTGATCGAGATGATCTCGTTGACAATATCGCGGATTTCCTCGCGGGCATTTTCCGGGTCGAGCTTGGCCAGCTGCGACAGGTCGATGGCTTCGATCAGCGCACCAAAAATCGTGCTTTTGGTGGTGTAATATTCGTCCGAGCGGCGGGCTTCCGGCATCGGGGACGCGACGGGCGCGCCGGGTGCCGGGAGGCTGGGTCGCCCCCCTGCTGGTACTGTGGGCGGGCGCCGGTCGGCAACCGGTTCCTGTGCGCGGGGGGCACCGGGTGGACTGGCCAGGGTTGAGCGCTTTCCAAACATTGTTCAAACTTCCTTGGCCAAAATTCCAGCAGTCTCAAGGGCGCGGAAAAATGCCGCGCCGCCTGTTTCACGAGGCCTTCTTGCGCTTGAGCCGTTCCATGAACGGCTGCAGCATGCTGCGTTTTGCCTTGCGCAATTCGGCCTTGCCGGTGATGATGCGGGCGAGTGCCATCAGGCTGTCGGCAATCTTGCTGGCGGCTTCCACTTCGGCAATCATCTGGCCATTGTTGGCCGCCGTGCCGAACAGGCGCGGTTCAAACGGGATGATGGCCACCGGATCCAGATCGACCGCGCGGGCAAAATCACTGACCGAAATTTCGGGCCGCTTTTGCACGCCGACAAAATTCATCACCAGTTTGGGACGTGAATCATTCGGGCGGGCGGTGCGCAGCGTATCGAGAATGTTTTTGGTGTTGCGCAGGTTGGCCAGGTCCGGCGCGGCCACCAGCACCACCTCGTCCGCGCCCACCAGCATGCGCCGCGTCCAGCCGGTCCAGATATGCGGCACATCGGCGACGATGCAGGGCACCGTCGCCCGCAGGATATCGATAATGCCGTCAAAGGCGGTCTCGGTGAAATCATACTGGCGCTCCAGCGTTGCCGGGGCGGCCAGCAGGCTGAGCTTTTCACTGCATTTGGACAGCAGGCGGTCCATGAGATTGGCATCCAGCCGGTCTGGCGAGAAGACAGCTTCGGCAATGCCCTGCGGCGGGTCCTGGTTGAAATCAAGCCCGAGCGTGCCAAACCCCAAATCCATGTCGGCAATCACCGTTGCCACATCCTGGGAGCGCGAAATCGACCAGCCCAGATTATGCGCAATTGTCGAAGCACCGACGCCGCCCTTGGCACCCATCACGGCGATGACGCGTCCCAGGCTTGCCGCTTCCGATTGATTGTAGAGATGCGAGACCGCGCGGATAAAATCCATCACGCCGAACGGTGACAGGAGATATTCGCTGACGCCGCGCGACATCAGGTCCCGGTAGAGCGCGATATCATTGACCTTGCCAATGATGACGACCTTGGTGCCGGCATCGCAATATTCTGAGAGGGCATCGAGATGTTCGACCAGGCTGACCCTGTCGGAAGTGGATTCGATGACAATGACATTGGGCGTCGGCGAGGTGCGGTAGGCTTCCAGCGCCGCCGCTCCGCCGCCCATGTGCACCTTGATATGGGCCTTGTCCATCCGCCGGTCCGTAATGGCCTCATTGATCACAGCCGCCGTGTCCTGCAAATCGCAAAACGCCTGGAGCGAAATCCGCGGCAAGGGCGCGATGAATGCCCCGGAATCCGGGTCGCTGGAAGTAACGATTTCCATGTCTGGATTCGCATGCATGATTTAACCCCCCACCTGGCTGATGGTGCTGTTCTGGGTCTTCCAGTTCGTGCCCGGATCCTGGCCCTTGCGGACATTGGAAATGGCGCGGGTGCGAAAGGCCGTGTCGGCGGGCTGTTCGGCACGCGGGCCGGCCAAATCCCGCGGATTGTCAATCTGCACTGCAATGGCGTTCTGGTAAGCGCAGCCAAAATTGTAGAAGGGCCGGTTGTTCCAGCTCTCCAGCGACGAACCGCTGGCGAGGTCCGCCGGCCATTCCCCGCAGCGATGGGCTACCCTGGCCTGCAACTGGTTGAAGCTCAGCCGCACCGGTGCGGCCAGCGCGGGATCTGTCACGGGATAGGAGCCGACATTGATAAAACCTTTGGCACCGCCGGACGAAAGCTCGCGCCGGATGGCTTCCAGCGACATATGCGCGTCCTTGCCGGACAGGCCGCCTTGCGGGAGCATGACAGCGATCTGCCCTTCGCCCGAATGATGGTATTCTGCAGCAAATTGCCGCAATTGCGCGGTTGAAACCGCGTCAAGCCCGTGCCCGCCAGGGAATATGTCCAGAGTTGTCGGCGCGTTGGCCAGCACAATCGGGTGGCGCAAGCGCAAATCATCCTCAATCAGCGATCCGGTGACGGTCCGGTCCACACCGCAGGCTGCCAGCGGTGCCGCAAGGCCCAGAATGGCCAGGACAAGCGCGCCCTTCCGGCGCAAGCGGCTCAACGATGGTTTTGGCTTGAACGTGCTCATGGACATTTCTCTCAACTGGGGAAGACGCGGGCAGCACGGGCCTGCTGCCCGCACCGAAACTTTTCAAACCTGGCCTAGTCGTTGATAAAGCCGACTTTGCCTTTAAAATTCTGGATCACCTGCGGGTTGCTGGTGGTCGAGTAGAGGCGGTTGACCCGGCCCAGCAGAACCGATTGCGGGTCAGTTGCATCGGTAAAATTGTCAGTGGGGCGAGCCAGATCCTTGGGTGCCACCGGCTTGGTGATATAGGGGGTGACGATGATCACCATTTCGGTCTCGTTGCGCAGGTAGTCCCGGCTGCGGAAGAGGGCACCCAGAATGGGCAGGTTCATCAAGCCTGGCAGGCCGTTGATGGCCTGGGCCGAGCGCACCGAGATCAGGCCGGCCGAAGCGACCGATCCTCCGGAGGGCAATTCCACCGTCGTCTCGTGCCGCCGGGAGCGGAAACCCGGCACGCTGATATTGCCGTAGCTGAACTGTTGCTGGTTATCCACTTCCGTC
>JAYVYA010000186.1:0-3807 GCA_043784745.1 Hyphomicrobiales bacterium | reverse complement strand
GCCCCGCTCAAACGCCAGTTCCGGGTTTTTGCAGGCCAGCCAGTCGGCGCGGCTGATAAGCGGGGTGGATGCTGAAAACCTTTGGTTGAGGTAGAGATTTCGGAATGTCGGCTCATAGGACGGCTGACGGTGCGCCTTTTCGGCATATTTTGTCAGTTCATCCAGCGAGCGGAAATCACCAAGGGCCGGGTTAGCCAGCCCCCAGACTTTCGGGTTGAACACGTCCGGGCAATCATCCGGCACCGCATAGAGGTGCACCAGGATACTCGGATCATTCGCCGTCAGCCCGTCATCAATCAGTTTCGACAGGACGTGTTCCGGGTCGCTGGATTGCGTCGAGATGATGATAAACAGCGGTTCGGCCCGCGCCGACATGGAGGTGTCGAGAACGTCGAACAGGTCACGGTTTTTTGCCTGCGCCAGCTCGTCGTAAATCACGACGCTGGGGTTCAACCCGTGCTTGGTGCCAGCTTCCGCCGATATCGCCCGGTAGAAACTGCCATTGCCATAGCAGGCAATCGTCTTGGTTGAGTCCACAACCTTGCACATGGCGGACAGTTCAGGATCGGCCCGCACCATCTGGGCAGCCACCTTGAACACCACCGCAGCCTGTTCGCGGTCGTTGGCAGCGGAATAAATCTCCCCGTTCTGGATTGCCTCCGGCCCCAGCAAATGCGCCAGCACCAGACCGGCAATATAGGCTGTCTTGCCATTCTTGCGCGCCACACTCAGCACCGCCCGCCGAACGGAACGCTTGCCGTCCAGATTGTGAGGCTCGTAAATGTCGCGCGTGAACCGGCGCTGGAATTTGCGCTGCAAGAATGGACCGCCCGCGCCTTCACCGGATGGTGTGGTCAGGAGTTCAAGGAAGTCGATAACCCGGTTTGCCCGGACAGGCCTGCGAATTTGCTTTTCGGGGCGTCGTGGCCTGGCATTTTCAGGGTTGCCCGTGCCGCCGGGTTTAGCCCGAGCCTGTCTCCCCATGACCGCATTTCCGCCGATTGGCTGTTGAGAATGCGAAACCAAGGATTCACCCTTTGAACTTGCGTCAGCCGGTCAGTGAGAACCGGCTCAAACTCCGGGTTGGTCATTTCGTGCGTAGCGGCCTTGTGCCATGCCCATGCTGTGGCGAATGCGGCCAGGCCAAACGAATCGAGGGCGGAATAAATGCGAGGCGGCATGGAGCGCTTGATCATCTCAACGCAGGCTTGCGCGTCTTCGTGAAGGTGCGGCGGAATAAACACCGGCCCCTCTGCAATGACAGTCGGCATTTCGATTTTGCGTTTGCCGGGAAGGCCTTCGAGACGTTTTAGTTCAGCCGGTTTTGGCTTTGCGCCCTTGCCAGCCATGGAAACCTCCAGATTTGCGGCGTCTAAAATAAAAATCCCTAACCGGTTGCTGCCCCAAAAGCCCTAGCGATTGGACACCCCCCTACCCCCGTTGACGTTCACGGGGTGGGATGTGTCCAGTGGCCAGCCGTCAGCGTCGATGGCTGTGCCATAGCCTCTCGCCTCGATGCCCTGCTTGTGCTGGTCGTGGCATGGAGCGCATAGGCCCTGGAATGGCCCTGACCAGAACAGGTGCTCATCGCCACGGTGCGGGGTGACGTGATCGCAGACTGTAGCGGGCACAGGGATGTTTGGTGTCGAACACATCTGGCACAAGGGCTGATCGCGCAGCACCGATGTCCGGAGCTTGCGCCAGCGCGTCGTTGAATACCATTTGCGGTAGGCTTGCGCCCGAGCGGTGCGGGTGTCGGGGTATCGCATAGGATACACCTCAACAAAAGACCGGCCCGCACATGGCTCCGGAAATTAATTATGATTTTCACGCCGATTTTTGATCAAGGATTCAACCTCAATTGCAAATTTATGCTGGCATGCATCGCGGCTGCCGATACGCGGGCTGTCTCAGTCTCGCCTGATTGTGCAACCGAGACCAAAACAGACAGCGCCAGTTTGGTGTGCTGTTTGGCCAGCGTGCTAATGTTGAGCTTTTCTTCGGCACTGGCCCTGTTGGGTGTGCCCGGCTTGCGCCCGCCTGATTTTGGCGCGCCTTTTGGCACCCCTCGCTTGGCCATGGAATAAATCCTACTTTTTTCTACTTTTTTTTCTACTATTTCAACAATACCTGTTGACACCTAGGCAGATTATGCCTATAAGAGGATATCAACAACGGAGCAAGTAAATGTTCTCAGTCACCAAAACCGGCAAGTTCTTTGAAGTCTCCGGCACCTTGGCTGGCGAGGCTTTCTCCGCCGCCTACCGCACACAGCGCGAAGCTGAATACAACGCGGATCGCCTCACCAAAATCGAGGCAGATAATGCCCTTTGGAATACCACTGTTGTTTCCAGCCGCCGCGCTGGTGTTTTGGAATATCTGGCATCCCGTGCCGCCCGCCCGTCAGCCCTGCAAATGGGCTTCGGCTTCTAACCCCCTGCCAACAACGGAGCAAGCAAATGACCAAATTCGCAGCATATGACGACCTCAGCATTTACGCAGTGGCTGACACCGGTGAAGTGGCAATTGCAACCGCGCGCGCCGACACAAACGAGCCGGATGCGATGTTCAAAACCGCTGAAATCTCCGACGAACTCGCGGTTCAAATCGAACGCGATGGCTGGAACGGCAACAGACAGTCATTTGAAGTCCGTCACGGCGCGATTTTCGTCACCACCAATGACTGAATGAATATTCCGGGGCTATGGCGAAATTGGCAGACGCGGTGGGTTTAAACCCCGCTCAGAAATGGTTCCGGTTATGGTTCACAGCATGAAATATCCAGACACAGCCGTCTATATCAAACAGGCCCGGATCGATCTGGGCCTGTCAGCATCCGCATTCGCTCGTTTGGCATTTGCATCATCCGGCTCGCATGTCAGGCAATGGGAGCGCGGAGAAATCAGGCCGGGCAAAGCCGCAATGGAATTAATCCGGCGGGCTGTGGAAATCAGGCCAACCCCTACCCCCGCCGTGGCACCAGCCGCACCACAATCTTTTTTCCAATCCTCATTGTCTCGATAATCTGCGAGGCTTCCATCTCTTTCAAGGTCGATGAAAAATCCGACGCCCGCGACATGTGCCGCTTCAGATTGTTGAACAGCGCATTCCTCCGCATGGCCCGCACCGGCAAATCATCAAACCGCGCCCGCCGCAGGCACTCCTCAATCTTCCTCACCAGCTCCGGAAACGACAGCGGATCAACCATGTTCCGCTTGATCTCCGTATAAAAATGCTCCGCCGATTGCCACGCCACCGCCGCTCCCCACTCAACATCCTCCAAATCCACAACCGGCGAGGCCATGTTGCGCCCGCAGGCCCTTATGGTCGCCAGCTTCAGGGCCATGAAAGCCGTGCGCACAAAAATTCGGCCAATGTCCATGTCTTCCCGCATTCGCGCCTTGCACCCGTTCTCGAACGCCTCGAATGCGTCTTCAGCTCTAGTCCCCCAGGCCACCGGCACCGGCGAAGGCTCGTGCGCATTTCCCTTGCAAATTGCGTCCCTCATGTTCCCCCCGGTGGTTGACACTCCCATGCGGTAAATCGCCTGCAAATCCTGCAACAAATGCGCAGGCGGATGCAACAAATCCGCCGTCGCCCTGACCTTGCCAGCCTCTTCCCCGCCATCCATCAATAAATGCCGGTTGATCAGGCCATTGGTAATATCCTTGCCCTTCACCGCCCGGAACAGGGCGTCAGCCGTCGTCATGCCATAGATCACCAGATGCGGGGCCGAGACTGTTTCCGTTGACCGTGTCATGGCCGAGGCCGTGGTATAATCGGCAAAGTTGTTGCCCCACAATTTCC
>JAYVYA010000185.1:0-10199 GCA_043784745.1 Hyphomicrobiales bacterium | reverse complement strand
GCAAAAACTATAGCAAAAGATGGGTCAAAGGCCAGAAAAGCCAATGCCTTGAGGACATTCGATTTGCCTGACCCGTTCGGCCCAAACAGCGCCGTAACTTTAGGTATTTTTTCTTTCGACCCTAGAAATATCTCCGCAAACCGCTCCGGCCAATTATGCTCGCGCTGTGGCACGCGCAAGTCAATAACCTGCTTTTCCTTGATGGAATAAAAATTCTCAATCTCAAGACGGTAGAGCATGGCGCACCTGAGGCCTCCAAAGATTGCACCAGCTTACGCTTTCAGCAAAAAATTGTCAAAAAGCAGTTTTGGTGAAGGAAATTGCGGGCGAATGGGCCCCCCTAATGCGCCGCCCCCAGATACGCCTCCTTCACCGCCGGATCATTCTTCAGTTGCGCAGCAGGCCCGGACACGCTGAGGCGACCGTTCTCCATGACATAGGCAAAATCGGCCACTTCCAGCGCGGCGGCGGCGAATTGCTCGACCAGCAGCATGGTGATTTTTTCGGCCTTTAGCCGCGAGATGGTGGAGAACACTTCTTCCACCAGCTTTGGGGCGAGACCCATGGACGGCTCGTCCAGCAGCAGCACTTCGGGTTGCAGCATCAGGGCGCGGGCCATGGCCAGCATCTGCTGCTCGCCGCCTGACAATGTGCCGGCAAGCTGGGTGCGGCGCTCTTTCAGGCGCGGAAAAATCTCGAACATTTTTTCGCGGTCGGCATTGACATCGCCGCGCGGGCGCGCGCCAGTCAGGCGCGGAAAAGCGCCCAGTTCCATATTGTCGGAGACGCTGAGGGTCGAGAACACGCGGCGGCCTTCCGGCGAATGGGCGAGGCCGCGCCGTGTGATGGCATAGGCGGGCAGGCCGGCAATTTCGTGGCCGCCGAGCTTGACCGAACCGGAAACCGGGGCAATCATGCCCGACAATACCCGCAAGGTGGTGGTTTTGCCGGCCCCGTTGGAGCCGATGAGAGTGACGAGCTGGCCTTTCTCGACCCGCATCGAAATGCCGTGCAATACCTGCACCTTGCCATAGCCTGCCACGAGATTTTCAACGCTGAGCATGGCACTCCCCTTAAGCGGCTGATGCGGGCGCGCCGCCGAGATAGGCTTCGATCACGCGCGGGTCGGCCTGAACGGCGGCGGGTTTGCCCTCCGCGATCTTCTGGCCAAAATCGAGCACGGTGACATTGTCGCAGACATTCATCACCACATCCATGTGATGCTCGATCAAGATGATGGTCATGCCCTGCTCGCGGATGCGGCGGATGATGGACATCAAATCCTTGATGTCGGGGGCAGTCAGGCCGGCCGCCGGTTCGTCCAGCAGCAACAGTTTCGGATCGAGCGCCAAGGCGCGGGCAATTTCCAGCATCCGCTGCTTGCCATAAGGCAGGTTGCGGGCTTCTTCCCCGGCCAGTTCATCGAGGCCGACGAACGCGAGCAGGTGCATGGCGCGCTGGCGGGCGCTGGCTTCCTCGCGATTGGCGCGGGGCAGGCGCAGGGCAATTTCGGCAAAGCTTGAATGATAGGTGTGGTGCAGGCCCACCAGCACATTCTCGATCAGGCTGAGTTCGCCAAACAATTGCACGTTCTGGAAGGTGCGGGCGATGCCGCGTGCGGCAATTTCGGGCGATTTCAGCCCGGCGATATTATTGCCGTCAAAATTCACCTGGCCTTGCGTCGGGATATAAATGCCGGTCAGCACGTTCATCATTGTGCTTTTGCCCGAGCCATTGGGGCCAATCAGGCCGTGGATGGTGCCAGGCTTGACCGCAAGATCGACCCGGTCCAGCGCGCGCAGGCCACCAAACTGCATCACCGCCTGTTGCACATTCAGCAAGGCGGCAGCGCTGGTGCCGGCGGTGGTGACGCCGGCAAAGGCCTGCGCGGCCTCGCCGGGAGCCGCCGCGAGGATGCGGGTTTTGAACCACATTGGATTGATCGAGGCCAGCATTTTCTTGATGAAGCCGACGATGCCGTCGGGCAAATAATACACCACAAACAGGATCATCAGGCCAAATATCGTGCGTTTGTAGTCGGTAATGCTTTTCAGATACCAGGACAGGCCCCATAGCGCTAGGCAGAGCGCCACAGGGATCAGCACGCCCATCAGCCGGGCCGGGGTGCGGGTATGGGCCGGGCCGGTCTGGATGACGCCAATCTGGAAGGCACCGGCCAGCAGGGCCAGCGCCGCAACACCGCCCGCGATGGAGCGGAACAGGTTGATATCCGACAACAAATTGGGGAGGATGACGACAATTGCCGCGCCCAGAATTGGCCCCAGCCGTGATTTGCGCCCGCCCATGGTGACGGCAAGCAGGAACAGGATCGACAGGTCGAAGCTGAAATTATTGGGCGCGATATATTGTTCGGAATAGGCAAACAGCACGCCCGCCAGACCGGCAATACCGGCGCTGGTGACGAAGGCGATGACCTTGTGACGATAGACCGAGACGCCCATGCAATCAGAGGCAATCGGGCTGTCCCGCAGCGCCTCGAAGGCGCGGCCAAGGCGGGAGGCGAGGATGCGGTTGATGAAGACGATGACCAAAAGCAGCACGGCAATGGTGATGAAGTAGAATTCCACCTCCGTCATCCGCTTCTTCGACATTTCCAGCAGCGGGAAGCTGCTGGCATATTCGCGCAGGTCAAGAAACAGCGGTGTGGCGAATTTGATGCCGAGCGGACCGTTGGTCAGATTGAAATGCTCCAGCCCGGCCAGGGTTTCAGCCGAAAACTGCAGCGAGCCGGGCAGAATCCCGTTGACCGGCCTTAGAATGGCGGAAATGTTGATGTCCGTCATCTCGTTGATCAGAATCTGCACGATGGTGCCGAAAGCCAGCGTCACCATGGCAAGGTATGGGCCGGTGACGCGCAGCGCTGGCAGGGCCAGCAGGGCACCGAGCAGGGCGGTGAAAATCGGGCCAATCACCAAAGCGGGCCAGAAGCCGATGCCCAGCTTGAACGCCAGCACACCCGCCGTATAGGCACCCGCCCCAAACAGCGCGGCATGGCCAATGGAAACCTCGCCCGTATAGCCAAACACAATGTCCAGCCCCAGCGCGACAATGGCAAAGATCGCCATCGTTACCGCCAGATGCAGGTAATAGGGGCTGGTGCCAAAGAAGGGCAGGTTCAGGCTACCGAGGCTGGCCGGCCAGAACGGGAAGGTGACCAGCAGCGCCAGCGCCAGAAGCAGGAAAGGATATTTCAGCAAGCGCATGGTCAAACTTTCTTGATCGTGGCTTTGCCAAACAGGCCGGAGGGTTTGATCGACAGCACCAGCAGCAAAAGCAGCAGGCCGGGGACGTCCTTGTAGCCAGTGGAAATATAAAAGCCGGTCAGCGTTTCGGTAATTCCGAGAATCAGGCCGCCAACAATGACGCCGATGCCGCTGGACAGGCCACCGATGATCGCCACCGCGAAAGCCTTTAGGCCGAGCACCGCGCCCATGGTCGCGCCAGTCAGCGTGACAGGGGCCACCAGCACACCGGCAAAGGCGGCGGACATGGAAGACAATGCGTAAGAAAAGGTGATGACATTGGAGGTGTTGATGCCCATCAGCCCCGCCGCATCGCGGTCATTGGAGGTGGCGACGACGGCCTTGCCGAAAATCGAGGTGCGGTTGAAAATCTCGACCGCCAGCATGATCAGCAACGCGCCAACGACAATCGCCAATTCCATCGGCAGCACGCGCACGCCGTTGAGAACCAGCGCGTTTTCGGACAGGGGCGAGGGAAATTTCAGGTCATCGCGGCCCCAGATATTTTCCGCCATATTGCTGAAGATGATCCCCAGTGCGATGGTGGCCATGATCCAGCCGGATTCGGATTTGGTCTTAATGGCCTGGCGCACGCCGAGCCGCTCGACCACAGCGCCCTGAAACAGGCCAAACAGCAGCACCAGCGGCAAAGCGGCCACAAATGCAGCGAAAGGGCCAAGGCCCATGCTGCCCATGAAGAAATTGACCAGCGTCAGCCCAACCATCGCCCCCAGCATCAGGGCCTCGCCCTGACCGAAATTCAGGGTCTTCGACGTCGAGAAGGTCAATTGGTAGCCAAAGGCAATGACCGCATAGATCATGCCAACCGAAATGCCGCTGGCAATCAATTGTGCGAGGTTTTGCATGCTGGCTACCCGGTCTGGTGAAAAACCCTCCCCCGCGACGAACGGGAGAGGGACGGCATCGCTCTTGCTTACTGCTTGGGCTTGATGCGCACAGCCTTGTCACCGGCGACATCATCGTCATGGGCGGGAACGACCCGGCCGCCCTTGACCAGGCCAAAAACGGGAATATTGCCGGAAATGGCTTCATGATCGGCGGCGCTGAACGGCTTGTCATAGGTGGTGACAACGCCCTCGATCTTGGTGGTCAGGTTTTCCAGCGCCTCACGGATTTTCGGGCCGGAGGTTGATTTGGCCTGGCCGATGGCAGCGGCCAGCAGATACACCGAATCATAGCCCTGTGCGGCGGAAACCGGGGAGGGGATGCGGTCCACCTTGTAGGCAGCCTGGTAGGCGTCGATGAAGGCCTTGCGCTTGGGGGTATTCGGGAGCTGGATGAAGGTCTGTGGCATCAGCGCGCCATCGCCATTGGGGCCGGCGGTATCAATGAAGCTGGCCATCGACAGGGTCCACGAGCCCACCAGCGGCACTTTCCAGCCAAGCTTGGCCTGGCCATTGGCAATCTGTGCCAGTTCCGGCCCGATGCCGTAGGTCAGGATCACATCGGCACCGGCTTCCTTGGCGCGCAGCAGCTGCGCGGTCATGTCCGTGTCCTTGATGTTGAACTTTTCTTCGGCCACCGGCTTGATGCCCTTGGCGGCCAGTGCTGCGACCAGATCGGTCCGGCCCAGCTGGCCGTAATTGGTGGAATCAGCCATGATGGCGGGCTTTTTGAATCCCTGGCGGGTGATTGCCTCTTCGACAATCATCGAGGACTGGATGGCATCATTGGCCGACGTGCGGAAAATGTAATTGGCCTTTGAGTCGGGCCCTGCAAACTGCTTGGCAATCAATGTGCCGGTAGCGACATTGTTGATGACGGGGATTTCCGCATCCTGGTAGAACCGCTGCGAGGCCAGTGCGACGCCGGTGTTGATAAAGCCGAGGGCTGCCACCACCTGCTCCTTGTTGATCAGCTCCTGCGTGACCTGCACGCCGACTTCGTTCTTGGCTTCGTCGTCGCGCTCCACCAGCTCGATCTTCTTGCCGTCAATGCCGCCGGCCTTGTTGATCTCCTCTACGGCCAAACGCACGCCATCGCGCATCGAGACGCCCATGGACGACGAGCCACCGGTAAAGGGGCCGGAAAGTCCGATTTTGATGGTGTCAGCGGCAAATGCCGTCGAGGCGGCGGCAAGTGTGGCCAGTGCGACGCAGGCCAAAAGCTTGGATTTGAAGTTCACGATCATCTCCCCAGAGTTATTGTTTGCAGAATGGTTGTGCACCATTCTTCTTGGCTCCGCTTTACACATTGCTCGATTGGTTCGCAACCGTCAACAGCCGGCGCGTCGGAAAATCAGGGGCGATGGCACCAGCCGGAATGATCGCCGTCCACGGTCATGCAGCCATGTTCGTCTTGTGGCCCAGGGCCAGAACATGTTCGCCATGCGCGCGCGTCGTCATGGCAATGGTTTGGGCGACCATCTTCCAGTCCGTTTCCGAAAAACTCCAGCGCCCCAGTTGCGGATCATCGCTTGCCAGATGGGCAAGGCCGGTCTTGTCGGTGAGCATCAGGCCATCTTGTGCAAGCCTCGCCCGGCACGCCAGCATCATCCGGGCGAAATGGCGGTTGCAGCAGGCAAAAGTAGTGGGGTTATTGTCGATAATGAAATCGAAATCGCCCGCTAGCGCCATAAACTCCCGCCCGTATTTATTGATCAATTTCGCGTCATAGCCGGGCAATTGCAGGGAGCGGGCGTGCGCCAGCTCGGCCTGCGAAATGGTCAGGCCGCAAATGGCCCGCTCCTGCCCGCAAAAGCGGGAGGCGAGGCTGGAATTGCCGATGCCGATGTGCAGAATGCGGGAAAAGGGCGTCAGCATTCCTTCCAGAACCCGCTCGATGCGTGCCTGGTCCCTCGTCGTGCTGCGCTGGCTCCAGTCGCGGTTTCCAGGCGATTCATCGGTTCCAGGCCGGGTTTCGTTGCCACAATCGCCGGGCAAGCCCGAAAAAAGCGCATTCAGCCGGGCCGCCAGCTCATGTTCATTCATCGATTCCCCCAGCATCCGCATCCCCTCCGTCCCGGTTTTTAGCGCAAAAGCAGGGGGGCTAGCAAATTGCTTGAATTTCAAGCATGGATAGCCAAAACCGGGTGGGTCAGCCGTCCGGCATAAATTGAACGGGCTGCCGGGTTGTCACTCGCGCCGGATAGGTGCTCTGTCTGTTTTGCTTTCGCGGAGTGCTGTGCGATGAACCAGTTCGACATGAAGGACAGTCCCATTGTCTTGGCACGCAGCGAACGGGCACCCGATTTTCAGGACGACATGGACCAGATTCCAGAATTCCCCGCCCGCCTGAATGATGTGCGCGTGCTGATGTACAGTCATGACACCTTTGGTTTGGGCCACCTGCGCCGCTGCCGCACCATTGCCCATGCGCTGGTGGAGAAATTCAAGGGCGTGCAGGTGCTCATCATCTCAGGCTCGCCGATTGCCGGGGCCTTTGATTTTCGCGCCCGGGTGGATTTCATCAAAATCCCCAGCGTGGTGAAGCTCTACAATGGCGAATACACTTCCATGGATGGCCATGTCGATACCCACGGCACGCTGAAGCTGCGCGAGCAGATGATCTACCACACGGCCGAATCATTCGATCCGCACATATTCATCGTCGACAAGGAACCCCTGGGCCTGCGCGGCGAGTGCGAGCGGGCGCTGACCTACCTGAAATCACGCGGCTGCCATCTGGTGCTGGGGCTGCGCGATGTGCTGGATGATCCCGATTTGCTGGAGGCCGAATGGGCCCGGCGCGATGTGCTGCGGCGGCTGGAACTGCTGTATGACGAAGTTTGGGTCTATGGTCCCAAAGGGTTCTGGAACCCCTTGGCCGGGCTGAAAATTTCAACCTCGCTCGAACAACGGCTGCATTACACCGGATTTTTGCGCCGGGCAGTGCCGCACACCAACCCGTCCAGGCCGATGCGGCTGGCACCCGGCACCCTGCTGGCGACCGCAGGCGGTGGGGGCGATGGCGGCGAGCTGATGCGCCAGGTGATTGCCGCACATGAATATGATCCGGTGCCGGGCCAGCGCCTCGTGCTTGTGCCCGGCCCGTTCATGAGCAGCGAGGAACGCGAGGAAGTGCACCGCCGCGCGGCCTTCAGCCCCGCCCTGTCGATTATCGACTTTGATACCGACCTCGAAACCTTGATGCAGGAAGCTGAGGGCATCATCTGCATGGGCGGCTACAACACATTTTGCGAGATTCTTTCACTCGACAAACGCGCCCTGATTGTGCCCCGCCTGCTGCCAAGGCGCGAGCAGTTCATTCGCGCCCGCCGCGCAGCGGATCTGGGCTTTACCGACATGCTGCTGCCGCAGGATGCCGAGGACCCGGCGGTGCTGGCCAGGGCATTGCGGGCTTTGCCGCACCGGCCCTTGCCCTCGCAGGCCGTGCCGCCGCCAGCGCTGGACGGGCTGAACCGCATCACCGAACTGGTGCAGGATTTCGCCCGGCGGCGCGAGGCCCCGCATCTGGCGCTGGTGGAGAGCGGCAAGGCCCGCTGAACCGATGAAAGCCAGTGTCGTCTTTGTCCTGAAGGGCTACCCGCGTCTGTCGGAAACGTTCATTGCCCAGGAAATCCTTGGGCTGGAACAGGCCGGGCTGAATATCCGCATTGTCGCCATGCGCCGCTCCACGGACAAGAGAACCCACCCGATCGTGCGGGAGATTACCGCGCCAGTCTCCTGGCTCTGCGAATATCTGCATGACGATCCCGCGCGGGTGCTGCGGGCGTTCTGGAAAATGCGGGGGGATTTTCACCGGGTCTGGCCCGCGTTTTTCACGGATTTGCGCCGCGATTTCTCGCGCAACCGGTTTCGCCGCCTCGGTCAGGCTTTGGTGCTGGCAGCGGAAATGCCCCTGGGCGTGCAGCATCTTCACGCCCATTTCATCCACACCCCCGCCGCTGTCACCCGCTATGCGGCGCTGCTCAAGGGCATGTCCTGGTCGCTCTCCGCCCATGCCAAGGACATCTGGACTTCCCCGGACTGGGATTTGCGCGAAAAGCTGGCGCACGCGCAATGGGCGGTGACCTGCACCGCTTCGGGCTGCGCCCGGCTCAACCTGCTGGCCCCGCCGGACAGGCCGGTGCAGGTGGTCTATCACGGGCTGGACCTTGACCGTTTTGGCCCGCTCACCGCCCCGCGCCCGGTGCGCGACGGGCGCGACCCAGCCCAGCCGGCGCGGCTGCTGACGGTGGGGCGGGCGGTGGAGAAAAAGGGGCTGGACCTGGTATTGGCCGCGCTGGCGCAACTGCCACCGGCCCTGCACTGGCGCTGGCAGCATGTGGGTGGCGGTGATTTGCTGGACCGGCTGAAGCTGCAGGCTGCGGCTTTGGGCATTGCCGGCCGGATCGACTGGCTGGGCGCACAGGACCAGTCGCGCGTGCTGGAACTCTACCGCCAGAGCGACCTTTTCGTGCTGCCCTGCCGTATTGCCGGGGACGGCGATCGCGACGGGCTGCCCAATGTGCTGGTGGAGGCGCAGAGCCAGGGCCTCGCCTGCCTTTCCACCCCGGTTTCCGCGATTCCCGAGCTGATCCGCGATGGCGAGACGGGCGTGCTGGTGGAGAGTGAAAATGTGACGGCGCTAGCCGCCGCGCTGACGCGCCTGATCAGCGATCCCGCCCTGCGCTTCCGGGTCGGCAAGGCGGGGATGCAGCGGGTTCGCAGTGAATTCAGCCATCATTGCGGCATTGCCCGGCTAATGACCTTGTTTGGCGGGGGCGCGGGATGAAGCGCGTGATGTTCTATGTCCAGCACCTGCTCGGCATCGGCCATGTCGTGCGCTCCACCCGCATGGCCAAGGCTTTGGCGGCGGGCGGGTTTGACGTGTCGCTGGTCTGCGGCGGGCCGCCCATCGCCGGGCTGGATGCGGGGTGGGCAAAAATCGTGCAATTGCCGCCGGTGACGGCGGGGCACAGCGGGTTTTCCGATCTCGTGGACCAGGCGGGCGCGCCGCTGACGGACGCAGGAAAAGCCGCCCGCTGCGCCGCGCTGCTGGCGCAGTTTGAGGCCATCCAGCCCGATGTGCTGCTGATTGAGGCCTTTCCCTTTGGCCGCCGCCAGATGCGGTTTGAGCTGTTGCCTTTGCTGGAGCGGGCGGTGGCGGCAAAGCCCCGCACGCTGATCGCCTGCTCGGTGCGCGACATCCTGCAACAGGAGCGCCGTCCGGGCCGGGCCGAGGGCTATGCCGAACTGGTGGAGCGCTATTTTGATCTGGTGCTGGTGCATGGCGATCCCGCGCTCGCCACTTTTGGAGCGTCCTACCCGCTGGCGGACCGGATTGCCCGAAAAATCCGCTATACCGGCCTGGTCGGGCCAGGGGAGCTGGCAGCAGCGGGCGAACAGCATGACGTGATCGTCTCCGCCGGTGGCGGCGCGGTCGGCGAGGGGGTGTTGCGCGCGGCGCTGGCGGCGCGGCCATTGTCGCGACTGGCGAAAGCGCGCTGGCTGGTGGTGACCGGTCCCAACATGCCGGCGGCGATGGCGGCGGAATGGCAGGGGCCCCACGATGGCGGCGTGACGCTGGCGCGCTTCCTGCCCGACCTGCCCGCCCGGCTGACCGGTGCGCAATTGTCGATTTCGCAAGCGGGCTACAACACAATTGCCGACATTCTCGCTGCCCGCTGCCGCGCTGTGCTGGTGCCCTATGATTTGGGCGGCGAAACCGAGCAAACCCAGCGCGCCAGACTGTTGCAGGCGCGGGG
Organism: Hyphomicrobiales bacterium; assembly: GCA_043784745.1. Lineage (GTDB taxonomy): Bacteria > Pseudomonadota > Alphaproteobacteria > Rhizobiales > Beijerinckiaceae > JAYVYA01. Next base: position 266 of record JAYVYA010000185.1, on the reverse strand, counting down.
ACTGGCACAAGTGGTGACGGCAAGCGGGCTGGACGGGGCAGGGATGGCGCGCGCGATGGACGCGGCGCTGGAAATGCCGACGCGGGCGGCGGGCGTGAATTTGGGGGGGGCGGAGCGGACGGGGGAGATTTTGGGGGGCGCGGTGATGCGGCGTTTGCGCTAGAGTCTGATGCATTTTCTGTGAATCAGCCGCCACTTCCCTTCTCCCCCTGCGGGAGAAGGTGGCGCGAAGCGCCGGATGAGGGGTATGCGAAGCAGGCTAATTG
>JAYVYA010000184.1:0-3945 GCA_043784745.1 Hyphomicrobiales bacterium | reverse complement strand
CCTTGGCCTTGGCAATATGGGTGGCCCCATGGCCGCCAATCTGGCAGCGGCGGGCCATCGGGTGGCGGGGTTTGATCTGGTGCCCTTCCTGTGCGAGGCGGCAGCGGCGCAGGGGGTATCCATCGCCGCCTCGGCAAAGGCGGCGGTGGAAGGGGCGGAGGTGGTCATTTCCATGCTGCCCGCCGGGGCGCAGGTGGTGGCGCTCTACCAGCAGGTGCTGCCCGCCGCCGCGCAGGGCACCTTGTTCATTGATTGCTCGACGATTGATGTGGAGAGCGCCCGCACCGCCCATGCGCTGGCCGGGGCCGCATGGATGGCCAGTGTCGATGCGCCGGTGTCCGGCGGCACCGCCGGGGCCAAAGCCGCGACGCTGACTTTTATGTGCGGCGGCACGGCCAGCGGGCTGGAGGCAGCGCGCCCGCTTTTGGAGAAAATGGGCCGCAAAATAATTGCCTGCGGAGCGGGCGGGGCCGGGCAGGCCGCCAAAATCTGCAACAACATGATTTTGGGGGCCAGCATGATCGCCACGGCGGAGGCTTTCGTGCTGGGCGAGAAGCTGGGCCTGTCGCATCAGGCCCTGTTTGATGTCGCCTCCACCTCGTCGGGCCAAAGCTGGTCGCTCACCGCCTATTGCCCGGTGCCTGGCCCTGTGCCCGCCAGCCCCGCCAACACCGGTTACAAGCCCGGCTTTGCCGCCGCCCTGATGCTGAAAGATTTAAAACTGTCGCAGGACGCCGCCGCCGCCCATGGCGCGGCCACGCCGATGGGGGCGCTGGCGGCGGAGCTTTATGCACGCTTTAATGCGGCGGGAAATGCGGGCGTGGATTTTTCGGGGATTGTGGAGATGCTGCGGGGCACCGCGCGCGAGGGCTAAATCCCGCACGGCCCGGTCTTGCGCCACAGCCGCGTGGTGACGGCGTCGAGGGCGAAGCCGAGGCCTTCCATGATCTGGCGCAGCAGCGGCTTTTTCTCTTCCGTGGTCACATGAAACATCTGCGCGGCGTCGCGGGTGCTGAACAGATATTCATCGCTGGCCATCAGTTCATCCACGAGACCGAGCGCCAGCGCCTCGCTGCCATACCAGTAATCGCCATTGGCAACTTTTTCGAGGTCCAGACCGGGGCGGTGCTTGCCGACAAAATCCTTGAAGGCAATGTGGGTATTGTCGAGCTTTTCGCGGAAATGCGCGCGCCCGGCAGGGGTGATTTCGCCCAGCAGCGAGACGCTGCGCTTGAATTGGCCAGCGGTGATTTCCTCGTAATCAATGTCGTTCTTCTTCAGCAGGCGGTGCAGGTTGGGCACCTGCGCCATCACGCCAATGCTGCCGACAATGGCAAACGGGGCGGCCAGAATCCGGTCCGCCGTGCAGGCCATGAGATAGCCGCCGCTGGCCGCAACCTGATCGACACAGACCACCAGCCGGACTCCGGCATGGCGGATGCGCAGCAATTGCCGGGCGGCAAGGCCATAACCGTTGACGGTGCCGCCGGGGCTGTCCACCCGCACCACAATCTCGTCAACGCCCTTGCGGGCAATGGTCAGCAATGCGTCAATCTGGTTGCCGAGTTGCTCAACCGCGCTGGCCTTGATGTCGCCCTCAAACTCCAGCAGGTAGAGGCGCTTCCGGGCATCGGGCACCGGGTTGGCCCTGACCGCTTTCTTGCGGGCCTTGCGCAGGGCTTTGAGCGCCTTTTTGTCCAGCACATGGCTGTTCAGCTGGGCCTGCATATCGTTGTAGTGATCGTTGATGCTGGTAATCTTGAGGGCCTCGGCCTCGGTCTCGCCAACGCGCGTGGCGCGAATCATCCCGATTAAAAGCGCCCCGAGCGCGAGAACGATCAGGCCCGCCTTGAGCGCGAACGCAGCAATGTCCAGCCAGAAATCCATTATCAAATCTGTTCCTGCCACCGGAGGATTTGTCCGGGGCTTTTTGCCGCACATATCCAGCCCATGCACCGGCACCGGGAGATACTTTGGAGAAACCTTGGTGGAGCCAAGCGGAGTCGAACCGCTGACCTCTTCAATGCCATTGAAGCGCTCTACCAGCTGAGCTATGGCCCCACTTCTCAAGGGTTTGTGCGAAGCGCCGGTCTGGTGACAGGCGCTTTCCTTGTTTCGCAAGCCTTGTCAGGCCCGCGAAACAAGCACGCGAAGCGGTCTATAGCGGCTCATTGGCTGCTTCACAAGCCTGTCATGAAAAAAATCAGGCTTCTTCGTCGGTTTCGATTTCGCCGTCGATCAGGCCGCTGACATCATCGCCGTCCTCTTCCTCTTCTTCAAGGAAGGCATCGGCGGGTTCATCTTCAATCTCGATATCGTCGGCGGCCACGGCATCGGGCTTGTCGTCACCAGCCTCGGCATCGCCCAACGGCACATGATCGGCGGCGACGGGATCAATCTCGCCCTCTTCATCGTCGACCACAGTGGCCCGTGCGGTGGTGCGGGAATTGGCCGCCATCACGAATACGGCACCGCATTTGGGGCAAAGAATCGGATCACGGTTGAGATCGAAAAACTTTGTCGAGCAACTCTGGCACTGGCGCTTGCCGCCGAGTTCTGGTTTTGCCAATGGGACGGTCCTTGCATGGGAGATCAGCTTGACGCCAACCTTGAAAAAAATCACGAGCGGCTTGCGTTAGTCGGGCAGAGCGCCCCTGTCAAATGGGATTTTAGGTTTGGCGTGATCCACAGCCTGCTGTGGCTTTGGCATGACACAATGGCTGCCTGGAACCGCACCGGTGCGGAGGGAGGCCTGCGCGGGATGACAGGGCCCGCGCCGCTGTGCTAGGCAGCGCCCACTCCAGAATTCAGGCGTTGTTCCGGAAAAGCCCAACGGCCTGCGGGCCTGTGCCAGCCGGTTGATGTGAGGCGAGATGATTATCGCGATTGACGGTCCCGCCGCCTCCGGCAAAGGCACTCTGGCCCGGCGGCTGGCCGCCCATTATGGCTTGCCGCATCTGGACACAGGCCTGTTGTACCGGGCGACAGCACGGGCGCTGCTGGACGCCGGAATGGCGCTGGAGGACGAGGCGCAGGCCGTGGCTGCCGCGCGCGGCCTTGCCCTGACAGACTTTGACGAGGAACGGCTGCGCGGACGCGAAATGGGCGAGGCTGCCTCGATCATCGCCGCCAGTCCGGCGGTGCGGGCGGCGCTGGCCGAGGCGCAGCGCAGTTTCGCCCGCCGCCCGCAGGGAGCTGTGCTGGATGGCCGCGATATTGGCACCGTGATCTGCCCGGCGGCGGAGGTAAAGATTTTTGTGACCGCCGATCCGGAAGAACGGGCGCGGCGGCGCATGCTGGAACTATTGGCCCGCGGCGAGCCGGTGTCGCTTGCCAGCCTGCTGGATGATATCGCCAAGCGCGATGCCCGCGATTCCGGGCGCAGCACGGCTCCCCTGCGCAGGGCAGCCGATGCAGCGCTGCTGGACACCACCCGGCTTGATGTGGAAGCGGCCTTCAAGGCCGCCGTGGCCATCGTCGAAGGGCGAGGGTAAAAACAGCGCAAACCCTTGCATCCCTTGGGTTGCGCCTCCCCCGCACGGGCATTGGCCTAACTTGGGGCTTGTGTGACGAAGCGAAAGGTTGCAAACGTTACGCCAGTTCTCGGGTCAGCACTTATTTTTGTTGTGGCAGCTGTGACATCTGTCACGGCGTTTCTTGCACGGCTTTGCTAGCGGTTCGATTGCCTCAGACAAGGCGTTGGCAGGTTTTTGCCTGCTGCTTCCTGAAGAGGGTGGGATCAATGGACGCGCAACTGGAACGTTACGTCGATATATCGGGCTATGCAGCCGATATTCTGGCGGCGCAGGACCCGCATATGGCGACCGGCCTGTTCAAGTCCCTGCTGGCCAGGTTTGGCTATGACACGTTTTCCTGCGGAGAATCAGACACGCGCGATACACGCCGCTCCGTGTTCTATGTCATCGACTGGCCGCGCGAATTTGC
>JAYVYA010000183.1:0-3143 GCA_043784745.1 Hyphomicrobiales bacterium | reverse complement strand
CGTGCCAAGCTTCAGGTAAACGCGGCATAGGGGCCGGGTTCGCCCGCAGTGTTCGCCTGTTGTCCAGTCTTTTTCCGGTGACTTTATGATTGTCTCCAGCATGACCGGGTTTGCCCGCACCTCCGGGCACGAAGAGGGGTATATCTGGGCCTGGGAAATCAAGACCGTCAATTCCAAAGGCCTCGATGTGCGCCTGCGCCTCCCGCCCGGCTTTGACGCCATGGAGGCGCAGGCGAGGGCCATGATGGCCCAAAAGCTGGTGCGCGGCACCTGCCATGCCAACCTCTCGCTCCAGCGCGAGGCCGCCCCGCTTGAGGTCCGGATCAACCACGGGCTGCTGGCCTCCATCGCGGCAGCGCTGCGCGGCCTTGAGGCGGGCCATGGCCTTGCGCCTGCCTCGCTCGACACGCTGCTGGGCCTGCGCGGCGTGATTGAAATGGTGGAGAAGCCGGAAGAGGAAGACCGCCGCAGCCGCGCCGTTGCCGCCATGCTGGCCGGGCTGGAAGCGGCGCTGCAGGCTTTGCTGGCCGCCCGTGCTGGCGAAGGGGCGGCGCTGGGCGCTATTTTGCAGGGCCGCTGCGCCGCCATCGCCCGGCTGACCGCTGCCGCAGAGGCCTGCCCGGCCCGCCAGCCTGCCGCCATCCGTGCCCGCCTTGCCGAAGCTGTCGCTGCGCTCACCGGGGCTTCATCTGGGCTTGATCCGCAGCGCCTGCATCAGGAGGCCGTGCTCCTCGCCACCAAAGCGGATATTCGCGAGGAGCTGGACCGGCTGGCCACCCACATTGCCGCCGTCCGCGCCCTGCTGGAAGGTGGCGGGCCGGTGGGCCGTCGGCTGGATTTTCTGGCGCAGGAGTTCGGCCGCGAGGCCAGTACGCTCAGCGCCAAGGCCAATGATGCCGCGCTGACCGCAATCGGGCTTGAGTTGCGCGTGGAAATCGAGCAAATGCGGGAACAGATTCAAAATATTGAGTAGGGCCATGATTCCAGTGCCAAGCCACCAGATGATTGCCCGGCGTGGTCTCATGCTTATCCTGTCCTCGCCGTCCGGGGCGGGAAAAACCACGCTGACCCGGATGCTGCTGCAAAACAAGCCGCTAGACCTGACGCTGTCAATTTCTGTCACCACCCGCCCGCGCCGCTCCAGCGAGGCCGACGGCATCCATTATCATTTCATCACCCGGCAAAAATTCGATTCAATGCGCGAGCAGGGGGCCTTGCTGGAATGGGCCGAGGTGCATGGCAATTTCTACGGCACCCCGCGCGGGCCAGTCGAGGCCATTCTCGAACAGGGCCGCGACATGCTGTTTGACATTGACTACCAGGGCACGCTGCAAGTGCGCGAGCAGGCTCCGGCAGATGTCGTCACCGCGTTCATCCTGCCGCCCTCGATGACGGAATTGCGCGGGCGGCTGGAGCGCCGCGCCGAGGATGCGCCCGAAATCATCGCCAGCCGCCTCGCCAATGCCCGCAACGAAATCACCCGCTGGACGCATTATGATTATGTGCTGGTCAATGATGACGTGCAGGCAAGTTTCGCCGAGATTGGCTCGATTCTGGCAGCGGAACGCTTGAAATCGGCGCGGGCAGGGCGGGGGATCGGGCAGTTTGTGGAAAATTTGCTGGCGGGGACGTGAGGGTTGAGCGCTGCGCGGCTGAAAATCTATAGGATCAATTTCACTCCGCGTTGTGAAATTCAATCGAAGAATTCGAACGATTAAAAATGAGAGCCTATTTTTTTGAGGTGATAAAAAAATCCTTTCAGTGTGCGTTCTCACCACATTGATCATTTGCCGATAACGGAGTTAGCGCTATTGTTGTGCAGATAACTGCAATTTCGGAGAATCAAAATGGCAGAACGAAAATCAGCACTGAGGCGCGCACCTGAGCGGCCAGAATTGCAGAAATTGCTGGAGCATGCAAAAACCATCGTTCTCACCGAAGAGCAACTGCGAACGCAGCGTGCAAGCTTTGTCTACGGCAATGCCCCGCATGGGTCCCGTATAACCAAAAAATCGGCGGAGGCAGCCTCAACCAGAATTCGAGTGACGTCGCCCGTCGCTGCCTAGCAACCCGGCCGGTTCGTTTTATGTGGTAAATGCAATGTTTATACTCGAACAAGAGAACCAGGATCTTTACGATCGGGTGCAGGAGCAAAACCTGAACCGCCAATATGAATTGCTGACAAATTGCATTGAAATTGGGTTAATGAAAGGCCCAGCCGCTTTTGATAAATACATGCTCTGGGCCCTCAACCATGTTGCCGTAGCCAATATTTCCCAATTTGGCGGTCGTTTTCGGCAGGAGCCTATTTATGTGGGCGATCACAATCCGCCGCATTTCAAGGACGTAGCTGACTGGATGGACAGATTTGTCTCAACCGTTCAGGAAAACTGGTTTGTTTGGACATTCACCGAACTTGCAGCTTACGCTTTGTGGCGGATGAACTGGATACACCCCTTTGTTGAGGGAAACGGGAGAACAGCCCGCGCAGTCTGCTATTATCTCCTTTGCGCACGCAGTGGTGCGTTGCTGCACGGAAGAAAAATTGTGCCAGAGCGTATCCGTGAGAGTCGTGAAGCGTATGAAAGCGCGCTCAAGGCGGCTGATCACCATTGGGATGATGGAAATCTCGATTTTACCGAGATGGAGGATTATCTCGCCACACTTGTGATGGCTCAGCTCTCGGATGACGGAATGCCCTGTGAAGGCGCGTCTCCTGTTTGATCCTTGGCCCTCCTTCCAGCCAACCCGTTCGCAAGCGCCACAAACCCCTCAATGTCCACCTCCTCCGCCCGCTTGGTCGGTGCAATTCCGGCCTTTGCCAGCAGGGCCATCGCCTCCATTCCGGCATATTGCCCGCCCACCGCCTTTAACGATTGCCGCAGCATTTTGCGGCGCTGGCCAAAGGCGGCAAGCGTCACGGCTGCCAGATCAGGCAGATGACAAGCCAGGGGCGCAGGCCGGGGCACCAGTTCAACCACCGATGATGTCACCTTCGGCGGCGGGGTAAAATTGGCGGCGGCGACATCGAAGAGGATGCGCGCGCTGGTGCGCCAGCCGCAGAGGACACCGAGGCGGCCATAATCGGCGCGCTCGTTGGGCGTCGCAACGATCCGCTGTGCCACTTCGCGCTGGAACATCAG
>JAYVYA010000182.1:0-6207 GCA_043784745.1 Hyphomicrobiales bacterium | reverse complement strand
CTATGATCCCGGTTTCACTTCCACGGCCAGTTGCGAATCCAAAATCACCTTTATCGACGGCGATGAGGGCATATTGCTGCATCGCGGGTATCCCATCGAGCAACTGGCCGAGCATGGCGACTTTCTGGAGACCTGCTACGTGCTGTTGCACGGCGACCTGCCCACGGCCTCGCAAAAGGCTGATTTTGACTACCGGGTCACGCGCCATACCATGGTGCACGAGCAGATGGCCCGGTTTTTCCAGGGGTTCCGGCGCGACGCCCATCCGATGGCGGTGATGGTGGCCAGCGTGGGTGCGCTCTCGGCGTTTTACCACGATTCAACCGATATTTCTGATCCGACCCAGCGCATGATCGCCTCCATGCGGATGATTGCCAAAATGCCGACACTTGCTGCGATGGCGTTCAAGTATAATATTGGACAGCCTTTCGTCTATCCGAAGAATGATCTCGACTATACTTCAAATTTTCTGCGCATGTGCTTTGCGGTGCCGTGCGAAGATTATCATGTTAATCCGGTGCTTTCCCGTGCGCTGGACCGCATCTTCATCCTGCACGCCGATCACGAGCAGAATGCCTCCACCTCGACGGTACGGCTGGCCGGCTCGTCGGGGGCCAACCCGTTTGCCTGCATCGCGGCCGGCATTGCCTCGCTCTGGGGGCCGGCCCATGGCGGGGCCAATGAAGCGGCGCTGAAAATGCTGGCGGAAATCGGGACGGTTGACCGCATCCCGCATTTCGTCGCCCGCGCCAAAGACAAGAACGATCCGTTCCGCCTGATGGGTTTTGGCCACCGCGTTTACAAGAATTATGATCCGCGCGCCAAAATCATGCAGAAAACGGCGCATGAAGTGCTGACCGAACTGGGCATCAAGGATGATCCCCTGCTGGATGTGGCGGTGGAGCTGGAGCGCATCGCGCTGCACGATGAATATTTCATCGAAAAGAAGCTCTATCCCAACATTGATTTCTATTCTGGCATCACCCTGAAGGCGATGGGCTTTCCCACCACCATGTTCACGGTTTTGTTCGCTCTGGCCCGCACGGTCGGCTGGATCGCGCAATGGAAAGAGATGATCGAGGATCCGGGCCAGAAAATCGGTCGCCCGCGCCAGCTCTACACCGGCGAACCGCAGCGCAATTACCAGCCAATCACCAAGCGCTGAATTGGGTGCCTTGCGGTGTGTCGTGGCGGTCGCTGACCGCCACGTGCGCCGTTCCGGTGTTTGGCGACAGACTTTGCCCCTTCGCGGTCGGCCACCGCGACGACAATCGTCTGCCGGGTTAAAGAACCGCAGTCGTTCCCCGGGCACAGGCCAGCACAATCCGCGCGGCCCTCGCGCTGGGTGTATCGCCTGGCTCCAGTTGCATCAAGACTTCCGCCTGGTGCAGGGCAGCCAGCTGGGCCGCGCGTTCCGGGCTGTTGCGCAGCAAGGGCATCAGCGTGGCGGACAGGTTTTGCGCCGTGCAGATGGCCTGGATGAATTCGGGTACCGGCTTGGCCTCCAGCATCAGATTGGGCAATACAATCGACTTTGCCGTGATCAGAAACAGCAGCACCGCTTCTTCGATCCGGCTAACTTTATAGGCCACCACCATCGGCACGCCCGCCAGTCCCAGTTCCAGCGTCACCGTGCCCGATGCGGCCAGCGCGGCGCGGGCATTGCGGAAGGCGGCGAGCTTGGCAGCCTCGCCTGTGACGATTTTGGGCTGTACAGGCCAATCCGCCACAGCGGCGCGTATCCTGGCTTCGACATGGAGGACGGCGGGCAAAACCGCCTCAACAGGCCCGTAGTCGCGGGCAATGCGGGCAAGTGTTTCGCCAAACACCGGCATCAGCCGGTCAATCTCGGCGCGGCGCGAGCCGGGCAAAATCAGCAGCTGCGGCGGCCCGGCGGCCCGGCGCGCAGCTTCCACCGCATTGGGCCGGAATTCATCCAGCCGTTCCATCAAGGGGTGGCCAACATAGGTGCAGTCTGGCCCGCCAAGCCGCCGGTGCGCTGCCGGTTCAAACGGCAGAAGCGCCAGCACATGGTCAATATAGCCGCGCATTTTCTTCGCCCGCCCCGGCCGCCACGCCCAGACAGTGGGGCTGACGTAATCGACGACGGGCAGTGACGGCAAAGCCTTGCGCACGCGGCGGGCAACGCGATGGGTAAAATCCGGGCTGTCGATCAGCACAAGCACATCCGGTTTTGTGGCCAGCACCGCTGCCACGGTCTGGGTAATCCGGGCCAGCACGGTCGGCAGGCGTTTGAGCACGGGCAAAAAGCCCATCACCGCAATGTCTGCCAGGGGAAACAGCGGCTGCATCCCCTCGCGCTGCATGGCCTCGCCGCCAGTGCCGAAAAACTCGACTGGCTCCCCGGCACCCTCCCGCAGGGCGCGCATCAGCTTGAAGCCGAGCTGGTCGCCCGAATGCTCCCCGGCGACGAGGAAGATTTTCACGCGGCGATTTCCCGCGACTCGCGGGGCAGGCAGATGGCCCTGTCCCCGCCCTCGCGCAAAAAGTCGAGGATTTCATGCACCTGCTCGTGGCTGGCAAATTCAGCCGCCACATCCTCCACCCGCTCCTTCAGCGTTCCCTCAATGGCAAACAGCAGCCGGTAGGCGCGGCGCAGATCATGGATGGCGTCGCGCGAAAAGCCGCGACGGCGCAAGCCAATCAGGTTGAGTCCGGCCAGCGCGGCGCGATTGCCGAGTGCCATGCCATAGGGGATCACATCATTCTCGACCCCCGCCAGCCCGCCAATCATCGCATGCGGCCCAATGCGGACAAACTGGTGCACGGCAGCACCGCCGCCGAGGATAGCGAAATCGCCTATCTGGCAATGCCCGGCCAGCATGACATTATTGACCAGGATGACATCATGGCCGAGCGTGCAATCATGCGCCACATGGGCATTGGCCAGCAGCGTGCAATTGTGGCCGATGGAGGTCAGCAGGCCGCCGCTCTGCGTGCCAGGATTAATCGTTACCCCTTCCCGAATCGTGCAATTCTGGCCGATTTCCAGCCGCGAGGCCTCGCCGCGATATTTCAGATCTTGCGGGGCATGGCCGATGGAGGCAAACGGAAATATTTTTGTGCCCGCACCAATCCTTGTATTGCCTGCCACCGCCACATGCGAATGCAGATGGACGTTGTCGCCGAGATCCGCCTCCGGCCCGACCGTGCAGAACGGGCCGATGCTGACATTTTTACCGAGCTTGGCCCCGTCCGCCACGACCGATAGCGGATGGACGCTGGCAAGCCCGGTGAGACTGGATGGATGCACGTTCAAGGCCCCGCTCCGCATCAGGCTTTGTCAACCTGGTCATCGCCAATCAACATGGCGCTGATTTCGGCCTCGCAGGCCAAATGCCCGTCCACCCAAGCCTTGCCGCGATACCACCACATGTTGCGGCGGCGGTGCATTTTGGTCAGGTGATATTCCACCCTGTCCCCCGGCACGACGGGACGGCGGAACTTGGCTTTGTCAATGGTCATGAAATACACCAGCTTGGGCGTCGAGGCCATGGTGTGCGCATGCACGCACAAGGCTCCCGCCGTCTGGGCAATGCCCTCGATCAGCAGCACGCCGGGCATGACCGGGCGACCGGGAAAATGGCCCTGGAACTGCGGCTCGTTGAAGGTGACATTCTTGATGCCGATGCAGGATTCATCCCCGACGCAATTGATGATGCGGTCCACCATCAGGAAGGGATAGCGGTGCGGCAATGCCTTGAGCAATTGCTGAATATCCATCGTATCAAGCGTTGCACCTGTTGCACTCATAATCTCAACCCCCTGCCCGTTCCGGCCCCTGGCCGCCTTTGTCTGTGCTGCCCGGCTTGTTCGCTTTGCGCAGCAGCCGGTCCACACCGGCAATGGTGCGAAACCATTCGCGAATCTCCCGGGCGGGAGAACCGCCCCAGCGTGCACCGGGTGGCACATTGCGAATCACCCCCGATTGCGCCGCCACCTGCGCCCCGGCCCCGATGTGCAAATGGCCGCCAATCCCGGCCTGCCCGCCCATGACAACAAAATCACCCAAAGTGGTCGAGCCGGAAATGCCTACATGTGCCACAATCACGCAATGGCGACCAATGGTGACGTTATGGCCGATCTGGACGAGATTGTCGATTTTGGTGCCCTCGCCAATCAGGGTGTCGCGGTTGGCCCCCCGGTCAATCGTCGAATTAGCCCCAATCTCGACATCATCCTGAATGATCACCCGGCCAATCTGCGGCACTTTCAGGTGCCCGCGCGGCCCCATGGCAAAGCCAAACCCGTCCTGCCCGATCCGGGCACCGCCATGCACGATGACGCGGTTGCCAATCAGGCAATGGCTCAGGCTGGCATGGGGGCCTATGCAACAATCGCGGCCAATGCGGACATTGGGCCCGATGACCGCCTGGGCGCCAACCAGCGTGCCCGAGCCAATTTCGGCATGGGGGCCAATCACCGCGCCGGGATCGACCGTGACGCCGGTTTCCAGCCGGGCCAGCGGGTGCACAAAAGCGCCGGGATTGATGCCGCTGGCACCGAAAGCCGGTTGCGGGCGCATGGCGTCAGGGTAGAGTTTTGCCACCACTTTGGCGAAGGCGGCATAGGGATCGGTGCAGATCAGCCCAATTGTGCCGGCGGGCAGTTTTTCCAGATAGCGGGCGGACATCAGGCAGGCGCTGGCGCGGGTCTGGGCCAAGGCACCGGCGTACCGGGGATTGTCGAGAAAAGTAAGTGTGCCCGGCCCGGCCAGGTCGAGCGGGCCGACGCCGGAGATGACCATGGCCAGATTAGCCCCCTCGCCCGCCTTGGCCCCGGTCCATTGCTCAATCTCGGCGAGGCTGGGGGACAGCGCGGGGGGGAAGAAAACCGGGTCGTTCATGGTGCAAGGTTCCGGGTCCGGGGCCGGACCTCCGGGGATTTGGCCGGTGCTGGCGATTGGAGGGATATAGTCTCACAAAAACAAAGGCGCGTCATGCGCGCCTTTGAGAGGGATATGCGTGAATTGCCGCAGCGAGCCTAGAAGCTGGAGCCACCCGAGAAGCGGAACCCCTGCTTGACATCCTTGCTGTCCTTGGTCAGGGCAAAGGCATAATCAAACCGGATCGGCCCCAGCGGCGAGGCCCAGAGCAGGCTGGCACCCACGGAAGAGCGGATGACGTGGGAATCACGCACGTTCAGGCAGGTGCCCTGAGCCTGTGATCCGGCTGTCGTTACCTGTACCACACAGAGACCACCGCCCGGCGTAAAATTAGTTTTGCCATTGAACCCAAACAATGTTCCTGCATCCGCGAAGACCGCACCTTTCAGACCCAAATCACGCGGCAAGCCGAAAATTGGAAACTGCACTTCCAGTGTGCCGCCGAAATAGGTGGTGCCGCCAATCCCGGCCTGCTTGTTGTCCAAAGTGTTCAAATCACGCGGGCCAATACCGCCGGGCGCAAACCCACGCACAAGGCTTGGCCCGAGATTGAAATTATCCCCAATGCGCAGCTTTTCGCTGCCATAACCCCAGATATTGCCGCCCTGCAGGCGGGCAAAGCCGACCACATCGTCAAACAGTTCGCGGTAATAGCGCACATCCGCTGTGCTGCGGATGAACTTTGAATCGCCGCCAAGGCCGGCAAAATCCTGTTTCAGCTCGCCATAAATGCCGGCGGTCGGATTTTTGTTATTGTCCAGCGTGTTATAGGCTAAAGTGTAACCAACCAGCGAGGTAAGGCGGTTGCCTTTTGCCTCTTTCACCGCCAGCGACGCCTCGCCGTTACTCAAGCAATTTCCCAACGTCGTTGGCAAAATAAAAGTACAATCGTTGTATGGTGCCGAAGCCTTGTTCGGGATGTTGATCTGCGTCTGGTAGAGCGAATAGCGCGGCGAGAAGCTCAACTCGTCCGTCACCGGCAGGCCGAAGCGAATGGTGCCACCGGTCAGGATGGTCTGGTATTGGGAGAAAGACGACTGATTGGTTTCCTTGCGGAAAATATCAAACCCGGCGGCCAGACGGCGGTCGAGGAAATACGGCTCGGTGAACGACAGCTCAAACCCTTGCGAATTCTGGCCCTTGCTGACGGCGGCGCGGACAAACTGACCGCGGCCGAGAAAGTTGGATTCCGTCACTGACAATTCCGCCAGCGCGCCATCGGTGGTGGAATAGCCGCCCGCAATCGAGAACCACCACCCCACCGGTCTGGAAGGGGCAGCGCGGCTGGCCACGATGGCACG
>JAYVYA010000181.1:0-7532 GCA_043784745.1 Hyphomicrobiales bacterium | reverse complement strand
CGCATTGTGCCCCCAGTAATTGCCGTCCCGTCCGCTCCAGATGGCGAGGCCCGAGGCGATCACCGGCCCGTAAATCCGCGCCGCAAATTGTTGCAGCCGGGCAAACAGCGTGTTGCGGTTGATGATCAGCGGCAGGGTCTGGATGATGCCCGCATCCGGGTCCGCCTCCATCGCCGCCGCGAGCGCCACAATCGAGCGTCCCGTCATCAGGCTGTCGGCATCCAGGATCAACATGTGCGGATAGGCCCCGCCCCAGCGGGTGACAAAATCGGCAATATTGCCCGCCTTGCGGCTGACGTTCTTGCGCCGGTGGCGGTAATACACCCGGAATTCTGGACCCAGCCGCTCGCGCATCGCCAGCAGCGCCCGCTCCTCGGCTACAAACACATCCGGGTTGGTGGTGTCGGAGAGGAAGAAAAAGTCGAAATGCGCGCCCAGCCCCGTCGCTGCCACATCCTCGCAAATCGATTGCAGGGTAGCAAAAACCCGCGAGGGCGCCTCATTGTAGATCGGCATGACAATGGCGGTGCGCAGGGTCAGGCTTTGCGGCAGGGCCGCCGCGCGGGCACCGGCAAACAGCATCCAGGCCAGCCCCAGCAGGCCGGAGGTGAAGGCCAGCGCAATCCACGAAAAATTGCCAAGGAACAGCGCCAGTAGCGCCCATTCCAGCGTCGTCACGCCGCCGACGCTGACCACGCGATACATCTCGATGCCGCCGTAGAGGGTCAGCAAACCGGCCCCGCCAAACACGAACAGCCGCGCCAGCCAGGGCACGCTGGCCAGTTCGGGGGCGGACCAGCGCCGCCGGGCGCGCCCGTCAAACCGCGACAGGGACTGCACGGGCATAGCCAGCGGCACTTCGTCCGGCATGAATGGCAAGTCGGCCAGGCATGTCGCAAGCAGCCGGGCTGGACCAGGTTGCACCGGCACAGTTTGGCGCGACGGGGTCAGGGTGTCCATCGGTACAGCCAAGTCTCGCTTAGCGGCTTGCCCTGATTTTCCAGTGCCAGCCGAATTTCGCAATAATTTTCGGAAGATAGATCAATTTCAAACATCACCCGCATGGTTTTCCCGTCCCGTGACATGAACGTTCGCATCGACGCAATTGTTCCGGGTGCAGCCGTGAGCCTCGGCTTGATTTCGGCGGCTTTCTGCGGATCGGCCAGGATGTCGCCGGTGAAATTGACGACAAAGCGCCGCCTTTTGCCGGGTGCCCGGCCGCCACGGCTTTCACTGGCGCTGGCCAGGTTCGAGCTTTCGGGCGGCGACCAGCACCAGAATTGCCGGTAGGCAAACGCCGTTTCGCTGCCCGCTGCCAGCACGTTCTTTGGCTTCCAATAGGCGATGATATTGTCATTGATTTCGGAATCAGAGGGTATTTCGAGCAATTGCACCATGCCCTCGCCCCAGTCGCCGATCGGCTCAATCCACAGCGACGGCCGCCGCTCCCAATGCTGGTCGTCATCGGCAAAGCGCGCATAGTCCCGGTCCCGCTGCAGCAGGCCAAACCCCCTCGGATTATTGTCAAGGAAGGAGGAAGTCTGCAGCGTTTCCCGGTTGGCGACCGGACGCCAGATCCACTCGCCCTTGCCGTTGAGCATTTGCAGGCCGTTGACTTCATAGACGCCGGGCCGCAGGTCCTCGGACCGTCGGCGGTCAATGGGGCCGAACAGATAGGTCGCCGTCATGCCGCCCAGCCCGAAATGATCGACCTCTGTGCGTGCGAACAAAGTGCACTCGGTATCGACAATCGTCGCCTCCCCCGGCCGCAGGGTGAAGCGGTAGGCCCCGGCAATGCTTTCCGAATCAATCAGGGCGTGGATGACCAGAACGCCCGCCGCCGGATTGGGCCTTTCAATCCACACCGCGCGGATTACCGGAAATTCCTCGCCGCGCGGATCAGCGGTGCGCACGGACAGGGCCCGGGCCATAATGCCAAAATTCTGGTTCCGCGCCTGGGCCCGGTAAAAGCTCGCGCCCTGGAAAATCGCTGTTTCCGCAAGGCTGTCACCTTCGCCCGGCAGCAGGACCCGAAAGCCGGAAAAGCCAATGTCTGCCACGCCGCCGGGCGGCGAAACCTTGCCAAAATCATATTTGGCCGCGTCATAGGCCAGCCGCTGCGCGAGGCCGTTCTCGACCAGGTTGATCTGCATCGGCGCACCAAACAGGAAGCCCCTGTGCAGCGGCTCGATGACAAAGCCCAGCCCCTCGCCATTCCACACCAGCCCGTCAGGCTTGCGGCGGATGGTAACATAATCGTCATAGGGCATATTGCTGAAGGGCGCGGCAAGGTCGGCCGCGACCGGCTTGTGGGGCTTTTTGGCCAAAGCCCGCGCCATGGCCAGCAGACGATCCGAATCAAACGGCTCCTGCTCCGGCACCTGGCCGAACGCGCCCCTGGTTGCGGTGCAAGCGAGCACACCGCCCGCTGCCAGCTTGAGAAAATCGCGACGCTCGAAAATCAAGGGAACATACCCGGACATGATATGGGGAGGGCTGGCAGCAACTGACCCAAGCACCTCTACCGGTTTTTTTGTGCACCTGCGAGACAGAATTTGAAAAATGTGCCGGCCCTGCGCGAACTTTCCCGTCGGCGGCAGCAGATTGCCGGTTGACCCGCTGGCGCAATCTTGCTTTGCCTGCGGCCTCGGCACCGGAGACCCTCCTGGATGAACACAGCCCGCCAACGCACCTGCCTCGCGATCGTCCTGGCTGCAGGCGAGGGCACGCGGATGCGCTCCGCCCTGCCCAAAGTGCTGCACCGGGTGGCGGGCCGGACCCTGCTCGCCCATGTGCTGGAGGCTGCCGGGCAGGCCGGGGCGCAAGCGGTTGCGGTGGTGGTGGGCCCCGGGCGCGCCGATGTGGCGGCGGAAGCCACGCGCGCCATGCCCGGGGCGGAAGTGTTTGTGCAGCAGGACCGGCGCGGCACCGCCCATGCCGTGCTCGCCGCCCGCGATGCCATGGCGCGTGGCTATGATGATATTCTGGTGGTGTTTGCCGATACGCCGCTGGTCCAGCCGCAATCCTTCCGCGCCATGCGTGCCGCGCTGGCGCAAGGCGCGGCGGTGGTGGCTCTGGGGTTTGAGGCGCAGGACCCGTCAGGCTATGGCCGCCTGGTGATGCAGGGCGGCGAACTGGCTGAAATTGTCGAGCACAAGGACGCCAGCCCGGCGCAGCGCCAGATCAGCCTGTGCAATGCGGGGCTGATGGCGCTGGACGGGACACAGGCGCTGGCGCTGCTCGACGCTATCGGCAACCATAACAACCAGCAGGAATTCTACCTCACCGATGCCGTCGCCGCCGCCCATGCCAGAGGGCTGGCAGCGCGCCCGGTCCTCGCGCCCGAAAATGAGGTGATGGGGGTGAATGACCGGGTGCAGCTCGCCGCTGCCGAGGCCCTGATGCAGGCCCGTTTGCGCCAGGCCGCGATGCGGGCGGGCGTGACAATGATCGACCCCGCCTCCGTCACGCTCGCGGCGGACACTAAATTTGCCCGCGATGTGATTCTGGAGCCGCATGTGTTCATTGGCGCGGGCGTGGAAATCGGCGAGGGCAGCACGATCCACGCTTTCTCGCATCTGGAAGGAGCGAAAATTGGCAAAAATGTCCAGGTCGGCCCCTTCGCGCGCTTGCGGCCCGGTGCCAGTTTGGGCGAGGCCAGCAAGGTCGGCAATTTTGTCGAGGTGAAAGCCGCCGATATCGGTCCGGGTGCCAAAATCAGCCACCTCTCCTATATCGGCGACGCGACCGTTGGCGCGCAGGCCAATATCGGCGCTGGCACCATCACCTGCAATTATGATGGTTTTCGCAAGCAGCATACCCATATCGGGGCTGGAGCTTTCATCGGCTCCAATTCGGCCCTGGTTGCCCCGGTCAGCATCGGTGCGGGGGCCATTGTCGGGGCAGGCTCGGTTGTCACCCGGGATGTGGCGGGCGATGCCCTGGCCGTGGCGCGGCCCAAACTGCTGGAAATCCCCGGCTGGGCCAAAGCCTTCCGCGATAAAATGCAGGCATTGAAAGCCAGGCGGACATAAACCGTCACGCAATTTGATTTGAACTGGCGTGCACGGGCGGTCCAGCTCTTGCACAAACAAAGCCATTATGGCCGGAGATACGGGAATATGTGCGGAATTGTCGGTATTTTGGGCCAGAATCCCGTGGCGGGACAGATTGTCGATGCGCTTAAGCGCCTGGAATATCGCGGCTATGATTCAGCTGGCATTGCCACGCTGGAAAACGGCCATCTGGAGCGGGTGCGCGCCGAGGGCAAGCTGAAAAACCTTGCCGCCCGCCTGCACAACAATCCGCTCAACGGCCGTGCCGGCATTGGCCACACCCGCTGGGCCACCCATGGCCGCCCCACCGAAAACAACGCCCACCCCCATGCCACCGGCAAGGTGGCGATTGTCCACAACGGCATTATCGAGAATTTTCGCGAGTTGCGCGAGGAATTGCGCGCCAAGGGCCATGTCTTTGTCACGCAGACCGATTCTGAAACCATTGCCCACCTCGTCACCGAATTTCTGGATCAGGGCAAATCCCCGCAGGACGCCGTTGCCGCCGCCCTGCCGCGCCTGCACGGGGCCTTTGCCCTCGCCTTGCTGTTTGAGGGCGAGGACAACCTGCTGATCGGCGCGCGGCAAGGCGCGCCGCTGGCGATTGGCTATGGCGAGGACGAGATGTACCTCGGCTCCGACGCCCTCGCGCTCGCACCCTTCACCGAAACCATCACCTATCTCGAGGATGGCGACTGGGCGGTGCTGACCCGCACCGGCGCGCAGATTTTCGATGCTGCCAACAAGCCGGTCCAACGCCCCAAAATCAAGTCGCTCGCCAGCGCCCACATGGTCGACAAGGGCAATTACCGGCATTTCATGGCCAAGGAAATCCACGAGCAGCCCGAAGTCGTGGCCCGCACTCTGGCGCATTATCTCGACATGTCGGAAGCGCGCGTGCGCCTCCCGTTCGACCTGACCTTTGATGTCAAAGCCCTCAACCGCCTGACCATTTCGGCCTGCGGCACCGGCTATCTGGCCGGCCTCACCGGCAAGTACTGGTTTGAGCGCTTCGCCCGGTTGTCGGTCGATATCGATGTCGCCTCCGAATTCCGCTACCGCGAGGCCCCCATGGAAAAGGGCGGTTTGATGCTGGTGGTGTCGCAATCGGGCGAAACCGCCGACACTTTGGCCAGCCTGCGCTACGCCAGGCAAATGGGCCAGCACCTGATGGCCGTGGTCAATGTGCCGACCTCGACCATCGCGCGCGAGAGCGAGATTGCGGCGCTGACGCTGGCGGGGCCCGAAATCGGCGTGGCCTCAACCAAGGCCTTCACCTGCCAGCTCGCCGTGCTGGCGTGCCTGGCCATCGGCTTTGGCCGGATGCGCGGCGTGCTGGACGAGGCGGAGGAGCACCGGCTGGTGACCCAGCTGATCGCCATCCCCGGCCTGATGGCGCAGGCCATGTCGCGCGAGGGCAGGATTGAGCAGCTGTCCCACGCCCTCAGCAAGGCAAAAGATGTGCTGTATCTGGGGCGCGGCACCAATTACCCGCTGGCGCTGGAAGGCGCGCTAAAGCTCAAGGAACTGTCGTATATCCATGCCGAAGGCTATGCGGCCGGCGAACTGAAGCACGGCCCGATTGCGCTGATTGACGAAGAAATGCCGGTGATCGTGATTGCCCCCACCGACCATGTGTTTGAAAAGACGGTGTCCAACATGCAGGAAGTGGCGGCGCGCGGCGGCAAGCTGATTTTTATCGGCGACGCGCGGGGGGCGGCGGGGGTGGCGACCGATTTGTATGCCAAGATTATTCTGGGCGACATGGAGCCGGAATTTGCTGCGATTGTCTACTCGGTGCCGGTGCAGATGATCGCCTACCACACGGCGGTGTTTATGGGGAAGGACGCGGACCAGCCGAGGAATTTGGCGAAGTCCGTGACGGTGGAGTAGGGGGGAGCGGCAACCATGAGCCGAGCCGGAAACACGCGCCGGGCCACCAAAATTCCTCGCCACCCCGCGCCTCCTGTGCCAGATACAGAAACACCGCTCATTTGTCCCACGGGTAATCCAGCGCGCGCTGCAATTCTTCCGGGTTGGCCACGGTGCGGAAGCGGCGCTGCGCGTCGGGGTGGGTGAAGGGGTCGGCTTCCACGGGAGCGGGCGCGGGCGCTTCGGGTAGCTCGCCGACGGTCAGTTTCAGCAGGGCTTCCTGTGCTTCCTGCGGGAGATGGGTGAGAATGTCAGACAGCGTGTCTTCATCCGCGCCGCGCACTTCGTTGACCCATTCCTCCGGCACGCCAAAGCTCATCAACTCGTATTTACGCAGATTGTCGAACAGCTTTGGTTTTGGCGCGGCGGGTTTGGGGGCAAAGACCGCGATTTCCTCCACCCGCTCGCGCACTTCCACCAATTGCATCGCGCCGGTGGCCGGATGCCGCTCGATCTTGCGGTGCCCGGCCCATGTGTAGGCGGCGTCGTGGTGATCGACATAGGCCAGCAGCAGGCTGGCGGGGCTGCGTTGGACAATGAGGCGGATGTCGGCATTGACGCGCACCGACCAGAAATCCTTGTCCTGCGCCCGGTCGAGCTTGTGGAAGGATAAGCCGGGCGCGGATGGGTCCATTTGGAGATCAAAGGCAGTGGTTTTCACCGCCTTCTGCTCCTGGGCGGTCAGTCGGGCGAGACTGGCGGTGAAGGTGTCGGCTATGCGGAAGTCCATCAACGAAACTTCTCAACACCAACTGTTGGAGTTTGGATCACGAGTTCCGAGCATATAAATTCCGCTGTGAACATCGATCAAACACCAATTATGCTGTTGTTTGCAGAGTTCGCCAAACAAACCATTATCCTCGTAAATAACACCTGGTTCGAACGCCGCATCATCGAGTTGGTTTGCTGCTGGCGGTTTGCTGGTGATTTTGGCCTGATGAAGGTATCTCAATCCCATGAAAATTGGGCCTCCTGGAGGGAGTGCTGGAGACCCGGTGACATGCATCGCGGCTAAGGCAGGTTGCGCAAACAGCGCCGCCATGAACATAGCCGTGCCGTTCCACGCGCCAATATATGGCGGCCGGCTCTTCGGATTGAGCACCGGACTCAGCCAACGTTCCTGGGCCCGTCCCATTCCATCCAGAGTTGTTGGAAGGGCTTTGGGGAGAACGACCTTGCCAAAAAGAATTCGAGCACCGGTCAGCGATTGTTCGATTGGCTGCGGCCCGCGTTCGAGATGAAAAGACGCGGCTTTCTTTAGGTCAGCTGCGTTCCAGTTCGACAGAACGCGAGTAACGGCTTCCGTGAATCCAAGGTCGAGTTTTGCCAGATGTCCCCATGCAAGCGCGATGGCAAAACAAATGTGCCACGGGTTAGCGTCAGGGAAGGCAGCAAAATGTTCGGCGGCTTCCTTATAGGCAATCTTGTTCAGTTTTTGTCCGCTTTCTAGCAGAAGGTGCAGAACCTTTGTTCGGGCAGGGCCGCCCCCGACGCCTCCTCCTGCAACACAAAGCTCATTGAACACGCGCTGGACATCATTCACAG
>JAYVYA010000180.1:0-7553 GCA_043784745.1 Hyphomicrobiales bacterium | reverse complement strand
CAGCGTCCACAAATACACAGGGTGGCGGCCCATGTCGCCGGTGACGACATTGGCCAGCGCCAGCAAATGCGCGCCACGATGGTGGTAGACCACGCCCTTGGGGTCTCCCGTGGTGCCGGACGTATAGTTCAGCGCAATCGCGTCCCACTCGTCGCCAGGCATTTTCCAGGCGTAGGCGGGGTCGCCGCCGGCAATAAACGCCTCATATTCCAGCCCGCCCAGAAGCGTGCCCGCTCCGTCATATTCCGGGTCGTCATAATCAATCACCAGCGGCTTGACCGTGCACAGCGCCAGAGCCTCGCGCATCACGCCGGAAAATTCCCGATCGACAATCAGCACGCGGCTTTCGGCATGGTCGAGGGTGAAGCCGAGAATGGCGGCATCCAGCCTTGTGTTGAGCGTGTTCAGCACCGCCCCGCACATCGGCACGCCGTAATGGCATTCCAGCATGGCCGGGGTATTGGCGAGCATGACGCTGACCGTATCGTTCTTGCCAATGCCGTGCCTGGCGAGAGCCGAGCCAAGGCGGCGGGAGCGGGCATAATAATCGCGGTAGGTACGCGCCAGCGCGCCATGGCGGATGGCAATGCGGTCCGGGAAAATGGCCGCTGCCCGTTCCAGAAAAGTCAGCGGCGTCAGCGGCTGGAAATTGGCCGGATTGCGCTCCAGATGAAGATCATAGGGGGAGACGGACATGGCTTTCCTCGTGCGCTGGCTCTTGCCTGATCTATCCTGCCTGCGGCGCGCCCCGTCAATGACCCGTTATCGCCCGCGCGCCCTCGTAGATCAGCAGCAGCCCGACCACCAGCGTCAGGCCATAGATCAGGCGGAAGAAACCTTCGGCCGGCACGCGCCGCACCAGCCAGACGCCGCACAGCGTTGCAACAGCCGCCAGCGGAAACAGCACGGCGGAGGTGGACAGGTTTTCGCGCGAAAACTGGCCAAGCGCCAGATAGGGTGCCACCTTGATCAGGTTGGTGGCGGCAAAGAACATGGTGGTGGTGCCCGCATAATATTGCGGGGAGAGGCCGAGCGGGAGCACATAAACCTGAAACGTCGGCGCACCGGCATGGCTGATAAAACTGGTGAATCCGGAACAGGCACCCCAGAACAGCGCGGGGGCCAGCACCGGCTCACGCTGGCCCGGCATCACTACCGGCCGACCGCGCAAGGCTCTGACCATGGCCATGGCGACAAACACCACAGCAATGATCCCCACGACAATGCCCACCACCGCATCCGACACATCTTTCGCCACCAGCCAGCCGATGAAAATGCCGAGGCAGGAACCGGGCAGCATATAGAGCAGCACCCGCCGGTCAAACGTGTGGCGATAGGCCCAGACCGACACCGCATCCTGCACCAGCAGGATGGGCAGCATGATGGCCGCAGCCTTGACGGGAGACATTACCAGAGTGAGCAAGGGCGTCGAGATCAGCGACAACCCCGAAAACCCGCCCTTGGACAGCCCCATGACAATCACGGCGGGGATGGCAGCGAGATAGAAATACCAGTCGGTGATCATTATGTGCGGGGTCCGGGTGCAAAAGTCCGAGCAAGTTCATTGTCAGTGATCCGCTGCGGCGGCAAGAGTAAACTGGTTGTGGATTTTTGCGCCGGGATATTCGGGGACGAATGACGGATCATTTCTGCTGGCGGGCGTCAGGCAGTTCTTCGACAAAATCAAAACCGCTCCCCCGCCGGTCAATCCCTCGCCGTAACCCGCCAACTTTAGCACGATTGCGTCCCGTCTCCCGCGCTGCAACATACCCCCCCAGGCAAAACTGCGCGAGGACCACGTGACCAGCCCATATTCCCAAGCCTTTGCCACCTGGAAAGCCGACCCGGAAACCTTCTGGCGCGAGGCGGCGCGCGAAATCGACTGGTTTGTCCCGCCGGCCCAAATCTTCGACGCTGCCAGCGGACCGTATGGCCGCTGGTTCCCTGATGCCGCTTGCAACACCTGCTTCAACGCGGTGGACCGCCATGTGCGGGACGGGCGCGGCGAACAGGTGGCGGTGATTTATGACTCGCCCGTTACCGGCACCGTCCAGCGCTTCACCTATGCGCAATTGCTGGAGGAGGTGGCAACGCTTGCCGCCGTCCTTGAGGATCACGGCATCGTCAGGGGCGACCGCGTCATCCTTTACATGCCGATGATCCCGGAGGCTTTGTTTGCCATGCTGGCCTGCGCCCGCATTGGCGCGGTGCATTCGGTGGTCTTCGGCGGGTTTGCCGCCAGGGAGCTGGCAACGCGCCTCGATGATGCGCAGCCCAGAATGATCCTGACCGCCTCCTGCGGCATCGAGGGTGCGCGTATCGTCCAGTACAAGCCGCTGCTCGATGCGGCGATTGATCTAGCCCGCTGCAAGCCGGAGGCGGTGCTGATGCTGCAGCGCCCGCAATCGGCGGGCGAACTCACCGCAGGGCGCGACCATGACTGGGCCAGCGCCATCGCCGCCGCCAAAGCCGCCGGGCGCAAGGCGGAATGCGCCGTGCTGGCGGCGACCGATCCGCTCTACATTCTCTACACCTCCGGCACCACCGGCATTCCCAAAGGTGTCGTGCGCGACAATGGCGGGCATATGGTGGCGCTGAAATGGACCATGTGGCACCATTACGGCATCAAGCCTGGCGAGGTTTTTTGGGCCGCTTCCGATGTCGGCTGGGTTGTCGGCCATTCCTACATTGTCTATGCGCCGCTGCTGCATGGCGCTACGACGGTATTGTTTGAGGGCAAGCCGGTAGGCACGCCCGACCCGGGCACGTTCTGGCGGGTGATTGCCGAGCATGATGTTGTCGCCCTGTTTACCGCCCCCACCGCCTTCCGCGCCATCCGCAAGGAGGATCCAAAGGCCGAACATCTGGAGCGCTACAATCTGAAGAGCTTCCGCACCCTGTTTCTGGCAGGCGAGCGGGCCGACCCGGACACGGTGCGCTGGGCCGAGGAGATTTTGAAGGTGCCGGTAATCGACCATTGGTGGCAGACCGAGACGGGCTGGGTCATGGTCGGCAATCCGGTGGGGCTGGGCATGCTGCCGGTCAAGCACGGCTCCCCCACCGTGCCGATGCCGGGCTATGACGTGCACGTGGTGGACGAGGCGGGCCATGCCGTGCCGACGGGAAAAATGGGTTCCATCGTCGTCAAAATGCCGCTGCCGCCGGGCGCGCTGCCGACGCTGTGGCAGCAGGATGCGCGGATGACCGAGAGCTACCTTGCCGATTTCCCCGGTTTCTACAAAACCGCCGACGCCGGCTACATGGACGCGGACGGCTATGTCTACATCATGGGCCGCACGGATGACATCATCAATGTCGCAGGCCACCGCCTGTCGACGGGCGGCATGGAAGAGGTGCTCTCCGCCCACCCCGATGTGGCCGAATGCGCGGTGATTGGCATCAAGGATGCGCTGAAGGGCGAACAGCCCTGCGGCTTCATCGTGCTGAAATATGGCGTCAACCGGCCCCATGCCGAAATTGAGAAGGAGATCGTGGCGCTGGTGCGCGAAAAAATTGGCCCCGTCGCCGCCTTTCGGCTGGTGATGACCATTGACCGCCTGCCCAAGACCCGTTCGGGCAAAATACTGCGCGGCACGATGAAGAAACTGGCCGACCATGAGCCATGGGTCGCCCCGGCAACGATTGATGACCCGGCGATCATGGACGAGATTGCAGCGGTACTGAAGGCGCGAGGGGTGTAGGGCGGCGGCTGTAGGGACAGCCGCGCTGGCCCCTGCAACCCGCATCAAATCAGACAAAAAACCTATTTCGTGGCGAAACTCAAGCCCGCAAAGCGCGAATTGAACTTGGACAGGCGGCCACCGCGATCCATCAGCTGCTGCGAGCCGCCGGTCCACGCCGGATGGGTTTTGGGGTCGATGTCGAGGTTGAGCGTGTCACCCTCCTTGCCCATGGTCGAGCGCGTCATGAACGACGTGCCATCGGTCATCACGACCTTGATCATGTGGTACTGGGGATGGGTATCGGCTTTCATGTGTCTCGTCCTTGAACCAATGGCTTTCGCTGCCCGGAGCCCGCGCCCCGCAGCCCTTGTCATGCAGGATGACCGGATTGAACGTGCCTTAAACGACCCGGGCGGGAAAAACAAGGGAGGCCGCGAGGGATTCCGCAGGGCGCGCCGGCGTCTCCTTCCGGCACCGACAGCAGTTTGCCGGCACCTGCAGGAGTTTCTTTGCCTCGCGTGCGGGTTGCATGCTAAAATCCTGCCATGCCCGCCCATGAATCCGCCATCCGCTTCACCGCCTTCGCGCTGGTTTTCACGGCAATGGCGCTGTGGGAAGGGCTGGCTCCCTGCCGGGCGGGGGAGGCGGAACGGGGGCGGCGCTGGGTGGCCAATGCCGGGCTGGTGCTGCTGGACAGCGTGCTGGTTCGCGTGGCGATGCCTTTTGGAACCGCCGGAATGGCGCTGCTGGCGCAGCAGCGGGGCTGGGGCTTGTTCAATCTTGCCGGCTTGCCGGAATGGCTGGCGGTTGTTGTTTCCGTCATCCTGCTGGATCTGGCCATCTACGGCCAGCATGTGCTGTTCCATGCGGTGCCGCTGTTCTGGCGCTTTCACCGGGTGCATCATAGCGATACCGCGTTTGATGTCACAACCGGCATACGCTTTCACCCCGGTGAAATGGTGCTGTCGCTGCTGTTCAAATCTGCCCTGGTCCTCGCGCTGGGCGCGCCGCCGCTGGCGGTGCTGGTGTTTGAGCTTTTGCTGAATGCGGGCGCGCTGTTCAGCCATTCCAATGTCAGCCTGCCGCCCCGGCTGGATGCGTGGCTGCGCCGGATTCTCGTTACCCCCGACATGCACCGGGTGCATCATTCCGTGGTGATGTCCGAAGCTGGCAGTAATTTCGGGTTTGCACTGTCGTGGTGGGACCGGCTGTTCGCCACCTACACCGCCCAGCCTGCGGCGGGCCATCGGGGCATGGTTCTGGGCGTGCCGGAATTTCGGACGCCGGGGGAGCAGCGCCTCACCTCCCTGTTGCTGCAACCCCTGCAAAAACCACCGAACCCGGCCGGTTGAGCAGCGAGCCCCGCAATGGATTTTCCGGGCAAGAATTTTTAGGCATTTGTTAACCCGGAAGCGGGATCGTGCGGATCAGGATTTGTTCGCGTATTCGCCCGCAAGTGCGACGGCGTTTGCCTTCATCCCTTTCACCCCGCGTCAAACAGGCGTAATTCTTTGATGCCTGCCCTGATTCGCCGTCCCAGCCCGGAACCCCGCCATGACCCAATTCTCGCTTGAACCGCTCGATCTTGCCGCCCTCCTGTGCTCGCGCGTGTGCCATGATGTCATCAGCCCGGTCGGTGCCATCGTCAACGGCCTTGAAATGATGGAAGACGAGAAGGATGCGGACATGCGCTCCTTCGCCATGGACCTGATCAAGAAAAGCGCCGAAACCGCCTCGGCCAAGCTGCAATTCTGCCGCCTCGCCTTCGGCGGTGCCGCCTCCACCGGCGCGATGATTGATACGGGCGACGCCGAAAAAGTCGCGCGCGGCCTGATCGAGGACGAAAAGGTCAAGCTGGCGTGGAATGTTTCGCGCGTCCTGATGTCGCGTAGCAAGGTCAAGCTGCTGCTCAACCTCTGCCTGATTGCGGCGGCCTCGGTACCGCGCGGCGGCTCGGTTGTGGTGACCGTCACCGGGGAAGCCGACAATGTGTCGATGCGGGTGGAATCGCGCGGCACCATGCTCCGGGTTGCCAGCCATGTGCGTGACTTGCTGGAGGGCAATCCGGAAAACAATTCCATCGATGCCCATGGCATTCAGGCCTATTATACCGGCCTTGTCGCCCGCTCCGCCGCCATGTCGCTGGAGCTGAAAGTCGAGCCGGATGTGGTAACGCTGGAAGCCCTCGATGCCGCTGTTGTGGTCGCACAAAAGGCTGAACTATCGGACGTTGCAGCATAAAAGCCTGGAGATTTTCAGGCGTCCTTAACCCTTCCGCGCGATGATCCCGCCAGACGTGTGCCGGGCACACGCGGGCGGGGCGCATGGACGAATTACTCAAGGATTTTCTGGCCGAAACCGCCGATCATATTGAGGCAGCGGGCAGCCAGCTCGTGCTGTTTGAGCGCGACCCGACCGACCAGCGGCTGATTGCCGGCATTTTCCGCCTCGTCCACACCATCAAGGGCACCTGCGGCTTTCTCGGCCTGCCGCGCCTCTCGGCGATTGCCCATGCGGCGGAATCGATGATCAACCATTTCCGCGACGGGGCCCAGCCGACCGCCGCGCATGTCTCGCTGGTGCTGGCGGGGATTGACCGGATCAAGTTCATTCTGCTGGCGCTGGAAACCAGCGGCGTGGAACCGGCGGGGGATGATGGCGAACTGATTGCCGCCCTGAATGAATCGGCGCAGGTCCAGCAGCCCCACGCGGCAGCCGAGCCGGACACAACCCCTGCCATGACAATCACCGAAAGTGCGGTGACCGCGCCCGAGAGTCCCGCGCTGGGCGACCGCCGCCAGGAAACCGTGCGCGTTTCGGTGGATGCGCTGGAACGGATGATGATGCTGGTGTCCGAACTGGTGCTGACCCGCAACCAGCTGCTGGAACTGGCCCGCCACCGCAATGACGAATCGATCAATTCGCCCTTGCAGCGCCTGTCCTCCCTGACATCGGATTTGCAGGACGGGGTGATGCGGGCCCGGATGCAGCCGGTGGGCCGCCTGTTCTCCGGCTTGCCACGGCTGGTGCGGGAATTGTCGGTGGATCTCGGCAAGCAGATCGAGCTGGTGACAACCGGTGCCGATACCGAGGTTGACAGGCAGATCATCGAGCTGATCCGCGATCCATTGACCCATCTCATCCGCAATTGTGCCGACCACGGCATTGAAATGGCCAGCGAACGGCGGCTGGCGGGCAAACCGGAGGCGGGCACTATCCGCGTCAGCGCCGCCCATGAGGCCGGCCAGATTGTCATTGAGGTGGTCGATGACGGCCGCGGGCTGGACATGGACCGCATCCGCCAGAAAGCGCTGGACCGGCGGCTGGCGACGCCGGCTTCGCTGGCGACGATGAGCCAGGACGACATCTGCCGGTTCATTTTTACCGCAGGCTTTTCGACCGCGGCGCAGGTGACTTCGGTCTCCGGGCGCGGCGTTGGCATGGATGTGGTGCGCGAGAATCTGGAATCGATTGGCGGCGGCGTGACCCTTTCGACCACGCCGGGCCGGGGCACGCGGTTCTTCCTGCGCATTCCGCTGACCCTTGCCATTGCCCCAGCCCTGATTGTGCTGGCCGGCGGCCAGCGGTTTGCCTTGCCGCAGCATTGCGTGGTTGAGGCGGTGGGCCTTGGCGGCACCAGCGGCCATGCGGTGGAGGCGGTGCAGGGAGCCAGCCTGCTGCAATTGCGCGATGTGACGCTGCCTGTCACCAATCTCAGCGGGTTACTGGGGCTGGGCACCAGCACTGCCGCTTCCGGTAATGAAGGGCTGGTGGTGGTGATGCGGCTGCGGCAATTGCATTTCGGCCTGATGGTCGATGCTGTCGCCGATGTGCAGGAGATTGTCGTCAAGCCGCTCGGCGGGCTGATTG
>JAYVYA010000179.1:0-2740 GCA_043784745.1 Hyphomicrobiales bacterium | reverse complement strand
ATGGCCGCGCCATTCCTGAGGTGCAGCGGGCGCTGGCCGGCTCCAGCCAGTCCATCGTGCGCCAGAACGGGCGCGGCGAGACCATTGTCTCCGTGGCCGTGCCGGTGCAACGCTTCCGCACCATTCGCGGCGCGCTGCTGCTTTCGACGCTGGGCGGCGACATTGACGCGATCATCGCCGGGGAGCGCTGGGCGATTTTCCGCATCTTCCTGGTGTCAGTGGTGGTGATGCTGATCCTGTCGCTGTCGCTGGCCGGGACGATAGCCGAACCGATGCGGCGCCTGGCCGAGGCCGCCGACCGGGTGCGGCGCGGGGTCAAATCACGCCAGGAAATTCCCGATTATACCGACCGCTCCGATGAAATTGGCCATTTGTCCGGTGCCTTGCGGGACATGACAGGGGCTTTGTACAACCGCATCGAGGCAATCGAAAGCTTTGCCGCCGATGTCGCGCATGAATTGAAAAACCCGCTGACCTCGCTGCGCAGTGCGGTGGAAACCCTGCCGCGCGCCCGCAATGACGATGCGCGCGGGCGGCTGATGTCGGTTATCCAGCATGATGTGCGCCGCCTCGACCGGCTGATCAGCGATATTTCCGATGCCTCGCGGCTGGATGCAGAGCTGGCCCGGGCCGATATGGCCCCGGTGGACCTGGTCAGCCTGCTGCAGGCGGTGACCGGCATGGCCAACCAGGTGGAAGCGGCCCGGCCCGTCCGCGTCGTGCTCGATCTGGCCCCCGGTGCGGCGGTGATTGAGGCGGGGCATGATTCGCGCCTCGCCCAGGTCCTCAACAATTTACTCGACAATGCCCGCTCGTTTTCCGGGCCCGGCGGCAATGTCCGCGTCGCGCTGCGCCCAGCTGCGGGACAGACCAAGGCGGGGCCGCGCGACGGATTCGAGATTGTGGTGGATGATGACGGGCCGGGCATTCCCGGCCACGCGCTGGAGCGGATTTTCGAGCGCTTCTATACCGACCGGCCCAATCAGAACTTTGGTCAGAATTCCGGCCTCGGCTTGTCGATCTCGCGCCAGATTATCGAGGCGCATCGCGGCACCATCCAAGCGATGAACCGGACCATGACCGACGCCGAGGGCGAGAAAATCAGCGGTGCCCGCTTCATTGTCTGGCTGCCGAGGCTGAAATGAGCGGCTACATCCATGCCAGCGCGCTGATACTGGGCGAGCATGGCGTGCTGGTGCGGGGCGCAGCGGGGTCGGGCAAATCGCGCCTGGTGCTGGCCTTGCTGGCGCTCGCTTCCGCGCGGGGCTTGTTTGCCCGTCTGGTGGGGGATGACCGGATTGGATTGCAGGCGGTTGGCGGGCGGCTGCTGGCGCGCCCGCATCCGGCCATTGCCGGCCAGATCGAGCAGCGCGGCACTGGCATTCTGGCGCTTGCGCACGAGTCCAAAGCCATTCTGTCGCTGGTGGTTGACCTGGCACCTGCACACGAACACCCGCCGCGCCTGCCCGATGAGACGGATGCAGTGGTGATGCTGGAGGCGATCGGGCTGCCAATGATCGCCCTTTCGCCGCTTTTGGGCGGGCAAGAAGCGGCTGAAATTGTGCTGGCGGCCTTGCGACGAAAGAACTTAACGCTTTCACCGCAATAAGGTTCCCATATTGACGATTTTGCTTGCGATTTTCGCTGCGACGCACAACATGTTCGCTTACTGGGGATTTCTCCAGCGGAGTGGTTTATGAACGGTGGCGTCCAATGATCGGCATGGTTCTGGTGACCCATGGCCATTTGGCGACGGAATTTCGCGCCGCGCTGGAACATGTTGTGGGTCCGCAACGCGATGTTGCCACGATCGGCATTGGTCCGGAGGATGATATCGAGCAGCGCCGCCGCGACATTGTCGGGGCGGTCACGCAGGTTGATTCCGGCTCGGGCGTGGTCGTGCTGACCGACATGTTCGGCGGCACCCCTTCCAACCTCGCCATTTCCGTGATGAACGGCCATAATGTCGAGGTTGTGGCAGGCATTAACCTGCCCATGCTGATCAAGCTGGCCAGCGTGCGCGAAACCGCCAATTTGCAGATTGCCGCTGCCCAGGCCCAGGATGCCGGGCGCAAATACATTTATGTCGCCAGCCATGTGCTCAACGGAAAATGATGGATAGCCACGACCCGCTGGCCCAGGACTGCCCGCCCTTCGAGGCGCCTCCCGGGGCGCTGGTGCGCAGGCTGGACATTATCAACCGCAAGGGCCTGCATGCCCGCGCTACGGCGAAATTTGTGCAATGCGTCGAAAAATACGAAGCCGACATCACCGTCACCCGTTGCGGCGAGACCGTGGGCGGCACCTCGATCATGGGCATCCTGACCCTGGGGGCAGGCATGGGCACCGACATTACCGTCACCGCCATCGGCCCGCAGGCCGAAGCGGCGCTGGAAGCGATTGCCGCACTGGTGGCCAACCGCTTTGGCGAGGACGAGTAACCGCCGGCCCCTGCCAGACCTGCCCGCCTTTGCGGCGAAGTGACGCCATTCAGCGAGCACTACCGGGCCAGTTCGGGCTTGTTATCCACCCACTGGATTGCCTCGCTTTGCTCGTAAGGACGGCAATTGTTGAGCTTTTTCAAACCGCCTCATTCCCATACCGGAGTAACGCCTGGGTTTACAGGCGCGTCTTTCCCGCATTATCCTTCCCGATATTCCGCACCATGTCACCTAGCCCGCATTATTCAGCGCTTGAGCTTTGCGCCATGCAATGGGGTCGTTTGCGCGAGCTATTTTCA
>JAYVYA010000178.1:0-12401 GCA_043784745.1 Hyphomicrobiales bacterium | reverse complement strand
CCCGCTACCAGTCCAGCGGCATCCGCCGCCTGGTGCATGGAAATTACCTGATGTTGTACCGCGTTGAGGCAAATAGCGTCATCATTCTGCACGTGGTCCATGGAGCCATGGATTACGAGGCTCGGCTTTTTCCGAAAAAGTAAACGGCAATATTGCCAAAATGCTCCCGGCGCTCTGTAGTCGCTACACCGGCTGACCCCGACCAGGACAGCCCCCATGCCCACCCACCTCATAGCCCTCATCCAAGGACAGCCGAGCAATTTTGGACTCACCTTTCCCGACGTGCCTGGCTGCGTGATCGCGGCGGACATAAACATAACGATTGAAGAGGATCTGCTGGAAGCGATTGACCAGAAAGCCCGGATCGAAGGCGACCTCCGCTCGGGATATCTCGCCCAAGCCGCCCGCATGAGGCTTGGATTGCGTTGACAAAGCACGTTGCTTCGAGCGATTTGGTTGTAAGGCCACTTGACGGCTTCCTGCTTGAGCCACCCGTTTGTTTCACGGCTGGCACAAGCCGCGATTGCTTCTCCCACCAAGAGCAAGTGCCCGACGAAAACTTTTTACCCGGATAGACCTCACCCATGACCTCCCCCCGAGCCGACATCCTCTCCAATCTCCGCCGTTCGCTGGGCGTCACCGGTGCCGAAGCCCCGCGCCGCCAGGCGGTGGAGGAGCGGATGGAGCGGGCCCCCCGGGGCGTCGTGCCCCTGCGCGGCCAGCTGGATGCGCCCGGCAAGCTCGCCCTGTTCAAGGCGCAGGCCGAAGCGGTGCAGGCCAGCGTCACCCTCGTCGCCACATCAGCCGATGTTCCCGCCGAGGCGGCGCGCTACCTGCGCGATGCCAATCTCCCGGCCACGCTGCGCATGGGCACCGACGCCCGGCTGAAAACCATGCCGTGGGGCACGACAGCGCTGCAACTGGCCAAGGGTGCCAGCGCGGGCGATGATCTCAACGCCGTCTCCCATGCTTTTGCCGGGGTGGCCGAGACCGGCACGCTGATCCTGACTTCGGGTGCCGAAAACCCGACCACGCTGAATTTCCTGCCCGACAATCATATCGTCGTCGTCAATGCCGCCGATATTGCCGGGGATTATGAGACGGTTTGGCAAAAGCTCCGCATGAGCTACGGCAAGGGCGAGATGCCGCGCACGGTGAATATGATCACCGGCCCCTCGCGCTCCGGCGATATCGAGCAAAAAATCCTGCTGGGTGCCCACGGCCCGCGCGCGCTGCATATCATTGTGGTAGCTGTGCCACAGGGTTAAGCAAACCTTAATCTGGCGCGGGCAGATTGAATCAGGCCGTGCATTTGGGTGAAAAACCGCGTATGCACCGGGTTTCCGCGCGCCATGGCATCTGCACATGAAATATCTGTCTTCCTCGCTTCTTTTGTTCATTCTGGCCGTTCCGGCCTTTGGCCAGAGCCTGACCTCTCCGGCCCCCATTGCCACCCAGCCGGTGCTGGTCCAGCCAAAGGCCGCTGTGCCTGCCCCCGCTCCGGCGGCACCTGCGGCTATCCCCGGTGCCGTTGCGCCGGCCCCGGTCGCTATTCCGCAGCCTGTGCCGCAACTGGCCGACCCCAACGCGCCGCAGCCCCCGGGCGTCGCCGTCGTCAAGCCCAAACCCAAGAAAAAGCCGGCCCCGCCGACTCCGCCGCGCGAAATGGCGGTGCCGGATGATCCGGTGCCGAGTTTCCAGCCGGAAACCTTTTTCGCCACCGCCAAAGCCTCCGAGCAATATGCTGCCATTGCCGATGCAGGTGGCTGGCCTGTGGTTCCCGGACCGGTCGTGCAGGGTGCCAAAGGCAAGGTCGTCACGCTGCTGCGCAGGCGTCTGGCGATTGAGGGCGATATGGATTTTGCCGGTGCCGAGGGGGACAATTGGGATGCGTCCGTCACAGCAGCGGTCAAGCAGTTCCAGTTCCGCAATGGCTTGCGCCAGAGCGGCAATGTCACCGGGGCGACGCTCAGGGCGCTCAACGTGCCGGCCGCCGTGCGGTTTCGCCAGCTGGCGTCGAGCGCGCAGCGGCTGGCGGGCGTGACGTTCCCGTTTGGCGAGCGCTATGTCATTGTCAACATTCCCTCAACCGCCGTGGAAGCGGTGGAGAATGGTCGCGTCGTCCATCATTACATCGCCATTGTCGGCGATGTCGATCACCGCTCGCCCGAGGTGGAAGCCAAGGTTAGCGCCATCAATCTCAACCCGACCTGGACGGTGCCAACCTCGATCATCAAGAACGAGATCATCCCCAAAATGCGGCGCGATCCCGGCTATCTCACCCGCGCCAAAATCCGCATTCTGGATGGTGCCGGCAATGCCGTCGATCCCGCCTCGGTCGACTGGTCGGGCGAGCGGGCGGTGAATTACACGCTGCGCCAGGATTCGGGCGCAGGCAATTCGCTGGGCTCGATCCGCATCCAGATGAACAACAAATATTCGGTCTACA
Organism: Hyphomicrobiales bacterium; assembly: GCA_043784745.1. Classification (GTDB taxonomy): domain Bacteria; phylum Pseudomonadota; class Alphaproteobacteria; order Rhizobiales; family Beijerinckiaceae; genus JAYVYA01. The sequence continues at coordinate 9,952 of JAYVYA010000178.1, read as the reverse complement.
TGCACGACACCCCGTCCAAGCGGATGTTTGGCGCGGACTACCGCTTTCTCTCGCACGGCTGCGTTCGGGTGCAGGGCGTGTTTGACCTGGCCTCCTGGCTGCTGGACGGCACCGGGGGCTCGCCGTCGGGCAGCTGGAGCAAGGAGGCGATTGTCGCCAAAATCTCAACTGCGGCGCGCGAGGATGTCAAGCTGGCCAAATCGGTCCCGGTGATCTGGGTCTACATGACCGGTTGGGCCAGTGCCGATGGCACGGTGCATTTCCGCGATGACGTCTACCAGGTCGATGGTGTTGGCGATGCCCAGGCCAAAGTTAATTGAGGCCGCTCCCGAACCGGGTGGACCCGTTCGGGCAATTGCATGCCGTCGGCGCGCGTGGCCTGTTGATGGGCAATCGCGGCGGGCGGTTTCATAATCGCGATCAGACTTTGGGCAAAAGGCGCTGCGCCAGCCGCCAGTGGATTGCCTGCGTCTGCCAGTTCAAGGGCCGCCGGCGGGGCGTCTGGCAGACCGGTTACACCGAATTGTTTTTTCTGGACGAGGTGACGGCGCTCGCCGCTGGCCACCGCCTGTGCTTTGAATGCCGCCGGGCCGATGCGCTTGAATTTCAGGCGCGATTCGGGCCGGGCGGCCTGCGGGTGGCGGCAATGGACCGGGTGCTGCACGCGGAAAGGCTGGCGCGGCATCCGCGGCCCGCAGCACTCCCGGATTTGCCGGACGGGGCGATGGTATCAGCCGGAAATGCCGCTTTCGCCGTTCGCCATGGTGGCTTGCTCGCGTGGCATTTCGAGGGTTACGCGCCTGCGGGGGCGGCACTGGCCGGCACGCCGCTGCAATTGCTGACCCCGCTTTCCATTCTCGAAGTGCTGTTGCGCGGCTACGTCCCCTCATGGCATCCAACGGCATAAGGCTGCCGGCAATTATCCGCGACGCACTTCCCTTCTCCCCCTGCGTTCGAGGCTGGCGCGAAGCGCCGGATGAGGGGTATGCGAAGCAGGCTGATTGATTGATCCAGGATCATGTTTCGCCATTCGCACGCTGCATCATGCGCTTCGCGCTACCCCTCATCCGCCCCAAGAGGGGCACCGTCTCCCGCAAGGGGCGAAGGAAAAAGCCGCTCAATCTCAGCACATCGCGCTCTAATGGCACGAGGCTGGGACCACAAGCCGATTGCAATTAAAGGTTGTATTTGCAAGAATGTTCACTCCTTCGAATCAGATGAGGCAGGCAGTGCAACGTGTAGCCAAATGTTGCTTTTACGGAGCTGGCCTCGCCGTGTTGCTGGCCACGACGGCAGTTCCGGCCCAGCCGTTCAAGCAGCTGGCGCAGGTGTGCGATGCCAGCCTCGCCAGTTCGGCGGCCGAACGCATTGCCGCGTGCACGCAATTGATTGAGGCGCAGGTACTGGCACCCCATGATGCTGCCATGGCCCACATGCACCGGGCCTGGCCCTACAGCCTGCAAGGCAAATATGAGCTGGCCATTCTGGATTTGGATGCAGCGGCCGGGCTGGACCCGCAATCGGCGATGATTTTGAGCGACAGGGGCTTTGCCCGGCTGCGGATGGGGCAGACGGACGCCGCGATTGCCGATTATTCGGCGGCACTTCAGCTCAACCCGCGCACGGTCTACGCGCTCTACGGACGTGGCCTCGCCGCCTTGCGCAATGGCGAGACGGCCAAGGGCAATGCCGACCTTGCGGCCGCCCGCAACCTCGATTCCAGGGTGGACAGCGTATTTGCAGCGCTGGGGTTCAGGCCGTAAAACGTGCGATCATGAACCGGACGGATTAAAACATGATTCCCACACCCAAAACCGGTGCAGGCCGTTTCTTTGAGGATTTTGCGCCGGGCCAGCACATCCGCCATGCCACGCCGCGCACGGTTACGACGGGGGATGTCGCGCTCTATGCGGCGCTGTATGGCGCACGGTTTGCGGTGCAATGTTCGGATGCCTTTGCTAAATCCATCGGCTATCCCGCCAGCCCGGTGGATGATCTGCTGGTGTTCCACATTGTTTTCGGCAAGACGGTGCCGGACATTTCCATCAATGCCATTGCCAATCTCGGCTATGCCGATTGCCGGTTTCTCGCCCCGGTCTATCCCGGCGATACGCTGTCGGCTGCCTCGCGCGTGCTTGGCGTCAGGGAGAACTCAAACCGGCAGAGCGGGGTGGTCTATGTGCGCTCCACCGGTTTCAACCAGCATGGCACAGCGGTGCTGGACTATGTCCGCTGGGTCATGGTGCGCAAGCGTGACCCTGCCAGCCCGGCTCCGGTTGAAAGTGTGCCGGTGCTCCCCGCCGCCGTCGCTCCGGAAAACCTCGGCGCCGCCTGCCCGCCGCTAAAGGTTGCGCATTATGACAACGGCCTTGCTGGCAGCGTGCACCGCTGGGGTGATTATGCGCGGGGCGAGCGGATTGACCATGTCGATGGCACGACGGTGGAGGAGGCCGAGCACATGCTGGCAACCCGGCTCTACCAGAACAATGCCAAAGTGCATTTCAACCAGTTTTCCGAGGGACAGGGGCGGTTCGGGCGGCGGCTGGTCTATGGCGGGCATGTCATTTCGCTGGCCCGGGCGCTGTCGTTCAACGGCCTCGCCAATGCTTTCCACATCGCCGCCATCAACGGCGGGCACCATGTTGCGCCGCTGTTTGCCGGGCTGACCGTGTTTGCCTGGAGCGAGGTGCTGGACAAGGCGGAAGTGCCGGGGCGGGCCGATGTGGCCGCCCTGCGCCTGCGCACCATTGCCAGCAAGGACCGGCCATGCTTCGATTTTCCGGCTGCCGGCGGGGCCGCAATGGACCCCGCCATCATTCTTCATCTCGACTATTGGGTGCTTTTGGCGCGCTGAGTTTTTTGAAAAAATCGTAGATCAGACGGGCGGAATCAAAATCATTATTCTGTGCGGCTGCGGGCACAGCCGGGTCAATCCCGCCGCGGCGTCCGGGGATGCTATGGCCGCCGCCCTCAATCCGCACCCGCTCCACCGGCACCTTGCAATTGCTGAAGCGGTCGAGGAAGGCCCGGGTTTTTGGGCTGCGGCTGGTAAAGGCAATCTCCTTGGCAGGTTCGCCGCAAGTGGCGGCCTTGGCAAACACCGCCAGCGTTTCGTCGCTGGAGGCGACCATGTCCACCTGGTCGATATTGGTGGTAGCACCACCTAGCCATGGCACGCGCGCATCGGCGGTTCCATTCACCATCAAAATTGGCACGGGCTGGGCAGGCTGGCACGTTGCAGCCAGATCCTTGGGCAGGCTGGCAATGAGGGTAGCTACGCCTGCGTAGGTGGCGGGTTCACTGCAGACCAGTTTCATCGCGAGCATGCCGCCAGCCGAGACGCCGACGAGAAACACCCGGCGCGAATCAACCAGCCCCTGGGCAGCCAGTTTGGCAATCAGGGCGCGGAAAAACGCTCCGTCGTCCGCACCGGCTTTGCCAGTCAGGGCCCAATGGCCGTCATGGGCATCGGGAAACACCAGCACGGAGCCATTGTCGCCAAAAATATCATCAAGGCCCAGGTAGCGGCGCACGCGGGCGCTGTCCCCCGCGCTGCCGTGCAGCACGATCACCAGCGGACGCCGGGTGCGCTTGAGGCGCGAATGCTCGACAATGATGGCGGTACGCTTGATGCCGTCCACGTCCAGCGACAGCTTGCCCGCCGCTGCCACAGCCGGTTGCGCGGCCAGGCCGCAGGCCAAAACCATTGCGGCACCCAGTTGAGTGCGCCATTCACAAATTGCCATTCCCGGCCCTTTCAAATCATGCAGACGTGTCCGCCTATTAATTTTGGCGGGTTTGCCCGATATATGCAACTTAAGCTTTGACAATGTTGTGGCAGGATTCAAGGTCGGCATCGATTAATCAAACAGGCTGGAGACGCTGGCTTCCTTGGCGATCCGTGCGATGGCCTCGCCAATCAGCGGCGCAATGGGCACGACGCGGATGTTGCGGGCGACGCGCACTGCTTCGGTCGGCTGGATCGTGTCGGTCAGCACCAGTTCCTTCAGGCGCGAATTGGTGATGCGGGCCACGGCCCCGCCAGACAGCACACCATGGGTGATATAGGCCGAGACATCGCTGGCCCCCATGTCAAGCAGCGCATCGGCCGCATTGCACAGGGTGCCGCCGGAATCGATAATGTCATCGAGCAAGATGCAGCTCTTGCCGCGCACATCGCCGATGATGTTCATCACTTCCGATTCGCCCGCCCGCTCGCGGCGCTTGTCAACAATGGCCAGCGGCGCATCCAGCCGCTTGGCCAGTGCGCGGGCACGGACCACGCCGCCAACATCGGGCGAGACGACCATGACGTTGCGCAGGTCAACCCGCTCCTTGATATCGCGCACCATGGTCGGGGCGGAAAACAGGTTATCGGTCGGAATATCGAAAAAGCCCTGAATCTGCCCGGCGTGCAGATCCACCGTCAGCACCCGGTCCACCCCGGCGCGGGTGATCAGGTTGGCAACAAGCTTGGCTGAAATCGGCGTGCGCCCCCCCGCTTTGCGGTCCTGTCTGGCATAACCAAAATAGGGGATGACGGCGGTGATGCGGTTGGCCGAGGCGCGGCGCAGCGCGTCGGTCATGATCAGCATTTCCATGAGATGGTCATTGGTGGGAAAGGAAGTGGACTGAATGATATAAGCATCCCGCCCGCGCACATTCTCCTGAATCTCGACAAATACTTCCATGTCGGCAAAGCGCCGCACCTGGCATTTGGTCAACGGCTCGCCCAGATATTTGGCGATTGCCTCGGCCAGGGGCCGGTTTGAATTGCCTGCGAGAAGCTTCATCGCGCCAGCCATTCTTAAGCCCTTGCCCTGAAAGGAATGTGTTTGGCCCGGTGCGGCCTTCACTGCGAGCGGGTCTTACCAGCCTTGGGTGCGGCGCACAATATGACGCGGGCGTGACAGCTGTGGAATTCCCCGGACCGCGCACTTCCAGTGCGCTCTTGCGTGCGGGTGGGTTGCGCGCGGCTTGCGACGGCTTGAGCGGCGGAGAGAAGCGCACAGGAAGTGCGCGGTCCGTGGGGCTAGCCCTTTTCAGGTGCGGCCTGGACGCTGGAAACACCTTCCTGCCCGCGCAGCAGTGTGACATTGCTGCGGTCGGGCGGCACCATCCTTCCGCGCAAATCCACCATGGCGGCGCGGGCTTCGTCCATGGCAAGGCGCAGCACCGCCATGGCATCCTCATCATAATCACCATGGCGGGCATGGCGCAGGGCTGCGGACAGCAAACGGTCGACATGGGGATCCAGCTCGGCAAGATCGGCGAAGGCTTTGGCATCGCAGGCCCGCTCGCGCGCCGCAATCAGGTCGTCAATGACTTTTTGCGCGGCATGGCGCGTGCCGGCATTGCGCAGGCCACGCAGCAGGGCAATGGGCGAGCCCAGAATGCCCAGCAGCATGGCCCCAAGATAAATCATGTCCGAATAGCGGTCGAGGAAGCTCTTTTCATTGTCGGAATAATAGGCGGCGGCACCGACATGCAGCGGATGGGCCGAGGTTTTCTCGTCCTCCGGCCGTTCCATGCTGCTGGCCAGCGGCATTTTGGCGGCGACTTGCGGGCGGATGACAAACAGGCGGCGCGTGAGGGTGGAGACGGTAGTTTCATCGAGGTTTGCACGGGCCTGCAACAGGTAATCCACCCCCAGCACGCTCAAGCCATCATCGGGAATGGTCACCGCCGCGCCAAAATATCCCTGGGGAATGCTGACGGCGTGAAAGATTGGGCGATGCAGGGCGATGCCGTCGGCTCCCGGCCCGTCAAGGATTGCTGCTCCGGAGGTTGTGCCGGCCGCAGCCGTGGTGACGAGGATGTCATTGTCACGGCTGCCCAGCGGGCCAACCGACATCACCACATCCAGCCTGTTCCACATCTCAGCATTAATCTCGGCGGACTTTACCGGCAAAATTTCCAGGTCCGCGTCGCTCACCGCTGATTCGCGCAGGATGGCCAGCAGAAGCTGATGGTTTTCCGGCGTTTCGGGCAGAATTCCGATGCGCTTTCTGGCGCGCTTGCCCTTTTTGGCGAGGTCGCCAATGTCCTTGAAGCTGGCGGAGCGGGCGACAAACAGGGCGGCGTCATGGTGCAGGGTCAGGATGGTCGCGCCATTGGCGGGCAGGCGCACATCGCCTCGCACCACGGCGAGATCCGCCTTGCCGGTTTCCATTGCCCTGGCCGCAGCATCGGCATCGGCCACGCCCACAAGGCTGAATTGCAACCGCGAGGTGGTAGTGGGCAGGAATTCGTTGATGGTGCTGATTAATTGCTCATCAGCCCCGCCGGTTGCTACGGCGACTTTCAGCGTGGTGAAAGCGGAGAAATAGCGCGGCACGAGCACAATTGCCGTCATCAGCGCCAGCAACAGGGCGATCCAGATCATGCTGGAGCCGAAGATCAACCGCAGGAAGACGAATTTGGCGCGACGCTTGATCAACGGGGGCCTCGCGATGAATGGTTAGCGGGCAAATTCGAAAGAGTTGAATTATATAATGCCTGGCTTCCAATTCCGTGCCATGCGGCGCTGTTGTAACGCAAAAGTGTAAACGGGTGTGAACCGGGGGGCCCCGGTTTTGCCGGGCCGGGTCGCTTCATCCCCTGTTTTTGCTCGCCGGCTGTTTCGGTGCATCCTGCAGGCCGTAACTGCCAAAGGCCGCAGCAGTTTCGGCAATGTCCTGCACACTCAGCAGCACGGGGCCGCCAATCGCCAGCGTCAGGTAATATTGCCGGGCGATGGTTTCCAGTTCCACCGCCAGCCACATCGCCTTGTCGAGCGAGGCACCGGTGGCAATCATCCCGTGGTTGGCCAGCAGGCAGGCGGTGCGCCCCTCCAGCGCCTTGATGGCATGGTCGGACAATTCCTTGGTGCCGTAGCGGGCATAGCCTGCGACCCGCACATTCATCCCCCCGAAAGCCGCGACCATGTAATGGCAGGCGGGGATTTCCTTGCGGGCGATAGCCAGCACGGTGCAATAGGTGGCATGGGTGTGGACGATGCCGCCGACATCGGGGCGGGCCTTCATGATGTCGAGGTGGAAGCGCCATTCGGTGGAGGGTTTTACCGGCCCTTGCCAAGCCCCGTATTCGCCGTTGACCGGCATTGCGGCGATCATGTCCGGCGTCATGGCGTCATAGGAGATGGCGGAGGGCGTGATCAGCATGGTATCGCCATGGCGGGCGGAGATATTGCCGGAAGTGCCCTGGTTGAGGCCCGTGGCATTCATCCAGCGGCATTTGTCGATAATGGCTTTGCGCAGGTCTAGTTCGCTGGACATGTCGGGTTTCCTGATGTTGCTGGCGGAATGTCCAGCTAATCTGCTGGCGCAAAAGCCAGCGGTGCGGCGGGCTTGCCATTGGGGATTTTTGATGCGGCGATGACTTCCGGCGTTCCCGCCAGAAAGCTTGCGAGGTCATCGGCACTTTTGCTGGCGAGGCTGTCCAGCAGCGGCTCATCCGCCAAAGCCCAGGCATCGTCATTTCTGGCCTTGATGAATATGGCATCGGTCACGCGCTGCGTTCGGTGCTTGGCCGCGTCAAAAATATCCCAGACGTAGCCAATTTCCGTCCCGCCTTCGACCGGATAGGCGGTGAGATAGCCGCGCACGAGGTAATTGGCTTTGGCCATATCGGTCAGCGCAATGTCATGGGTGGCGGCAGCCTTGCCGAAATTTTGCCGGAAGCTGGCCGTGACAGCGTCTGGTGCGCCCTCGACACTGGCCAGCGCCACACTGGCCCCGCGCACGCTGCCGACGGGCAAGCGGACAGGGGTGGCCGCGACCGGGGCAAACTGGCCGCGCAAATCACCCAGCTGCTCGACGCAGCCGGTGAGCGCAAGGGCGGCGGCAATGACTGGCAAGGCCCGGAACAAGCGCTTTGGAAACATCCGTTTCGGCCCCTTCCGCTGTTCTGGGGCAAGGCCCTCACCGGTTAACATTTTGTTCATCTTTGCCTGTCTAGCGCTATTTGATCACAAGGTCCAGATCAGCTGCATTGAGCGGTTCAGCGCCCTTTCCCCCAACCAGCGAGGTGCGGCCAAGGCACATGGCGGTCTGCGTGCCTGAATCCATCAGAATCATGTGGGCGAAGAAAATCTGGTTCTCCTCAATCACAGCGGGGTTGCGCTTGTAAAACATCGGCGCATCCATCCAGGACGGGGTGAATTTGGCGCCCAGCGAATAACCGCAGGCGTTGAGGCGGTGCTGCGAAAGGCCGTGCGCATCCAGCACGCGGACATGGGCGGCAAAAACATCGCCCGCCATGCGGCCCGGCCGGATTTCCGCCTCGCAGGCCAGCAGCGCGGCTTTGGCAGCGGCATGGTAGGCAAGGTGCAGCGGTTTGGGCGTGCCCACGATATGGGTGCGCATGATGGCGGCATGGTAATGGCGGAACACGCCGGCAAATTCCAGGGTGATCTCGTCATCATTGTCCAGTTTGCGGCGGCCCGCCTTGTAGCGGCACAGCAGGGCGTCGCGGCCCGAACCGATGATGAATTCATTGGCCGGATAATCGCCGCCATTGGCAAAGAGCACGGCATGTTGCGCCGCCAGAATATCGCCCTCGTCCGCCCCGGCACGGGTTGCGGCAATGGCGGCCGCATCGGCCAGATCGGACAGGCGCGCCGCCTCGCGCACAAAAGCGATTTCGGCGGGGGATTTGGTGACGCGCAGGCCAGGCACCAGCGCAGAGGCATCGCGCACATGGCAGAAGCCGTGCATTTCCCATTCCAGCCGGCGGCCATTCTGGTGGGTTAGTCCGTGGCTGGCATATTCCGCGCCCAGCGTTTTGCCGCGCGCGCCCAGCCCGTCCAGCATGATTCGCAGGTCATGCGCCGGATTGGCATCGGCTCCGTCGCGCCAGATGCGGATGTCGGCAATGTTGGACGTGTGCTGCGCCTGGCGCAGGTCGGCCGAGCGGGTCAGCAAGGTCGTCGCGCCATCGGCGCTGACATGCAGGCACTGGAAAAAGCAGAAGCCGAAGCTGTCGTAGCCGGTGAGCCAGTACATGCTCTCCTGCGAGAACAGCAGCATGCCGTCAAACCCGGCACCCTGCATGGCGGCGGTGAGGCGGGCGCGGCGGGCGGCAAATTCGGCGGGCGGGAAGTGCAGGGGCATGGTGGTTCCTGTGGGGGGTATTGGGCAGGCTGTGTTAAGATAACATCATGGCATCTGGACAACGCTTTGCGGAATCAAAGTTGACATATTTCATCCGGCGTCCGGCTGGCCGAGGCGGACGCCTCAAAACCGGCGCTCCCGGCCGCGCCAGACTTGTGCGGCGGTTGCGGCGATTTCAATTTTTTACGGCAAAGCGGCGGGTGTTGGCGAATGCTGTTGGTGCAATGGGGATTGCGGGAAGAAGGTCAAGATTTATGCGCCAAAAATTTGCTTTTGAAAAATAAACGCTATTTTGCATGAGTCAGCGGCGAAAGTCGCGCTTAAGCGGGGTCATTAAAATCTTGTGGCTGCATCATAAGTATGATAAAGTATGCTATGAAACCACATTGCAGGAGCGTCGCCCATGTCTGGGATCGAAAGGTTGACCATCACCCTGCCGACCGACATGGCCGCCATCATCAAGGTCGCGGAAGGCGGTTATGCGTCCACAAGCGAGGTCATTCGGGAAGCTGTCCGGGACTGGAAAATGAAACGCGCCTTGCAGTTGCAAGAGCTTTCCGCTCTGAAAACCGACATCGACAAAGGCTTGGCGGACGTGGCGGCGGGACGCGTGACGAAATTTGACGCCAGCAACGTCATCGCGCGAGGGAGGAAGCTGTTAGCCCGCATTATTCAGCGCTTGAGCTTTGCGCCATGCAATGGGGTCGTTTGCGCGAGCTATTTTCATTTTCGGGACGTGTGGGGCGCGCTTGGCCGTCGCGGGCGGGTGGCCAGCGGGCGGGGTAGAGGGGGGGTGCGAGTTGACGGGAAGGGTTCGATTTTCGGGGGCGCATCGCCCC
>JAYVYA010000177.1:0-3782 GCA_043784745.1 Hyphomicrobiales bacterium | reverse complement strand
GTTCGTTCCCAATTGCTTGATCGCATGGTCAACCAGGCTGGCGAGGTAATGATCACCCGTTCCCGACTTGAGGCTGAGCTCGGGCAATTGCGCGGTTCGCTGACTGACATGAGCAGCAACTTGAATCGCTTGCGCCAGCAGCTTCGTGACATTGAATTGCAGGCCGAAACCCAGATGCAGTCGCGCCTGGCGCAGGCCAAGGAAGCCAAAGCCGGCTTTGACCCTCTTGAGTTTGACCGATTTACCCGGGTGCAGGAACTCACCCGCATGATGGCCGAGTCGGTGAATGACGTCGCAACCGTTCAGCGCACCCTGCAGCGCACAGTGGAAGCCACCGAAGATGACTTGATCGCGCAGGCCCGGCAGACGCGTGAACTGCAGCGTGATCTGCTGCGCACGCGCATGGTCGAATTCGAAGGTATTTCAGACCGTCTGTATCGTGTAGTCCGGCAGGCATCGAAGGACACCGGCAAACAGGTACGGCTGGATTTGCTCGGAGGAACCATTGAAATGGACCGCGGCATGCTGGACCGGATGACGCCCGCGTTTGAACACCTCTTGCGTAACTGTGTGGCCCACGGCATTGAAGATCCTCAAGACCGTATCAAGGCCGGCCGTCACCAAGATCATCTTTAGGGTAGGAATCCGCCTTTGGGCTATAAGACGCCGGGTCTAATGCGCTCAGCTTATGCAGCACCGAGAGCGTTTCGCGCCCGGCTTCCTCCAACTCGCCCGATCCGGCGTAGAGACGGCTGAGAGCATCGGAAACCGAGCTTCGGCCAGCCCCCGGCCCCGCGGAGAATTGGAAATCGCCGATCCCGCGCATGGTGATGGCCTGCGCCGTGCCGCGCAGTGTATCCGGCATCATGTTGCCGAGCGCCACCGCCCGGAGGGGAGAGCTGTTTTGCCAGGGCGCGGTTTCAAGATGGCGGGCGATCCACCCGGTGGCCGGTCCCGCGTCTCGATAGAGGCCGCGCTCCATGGTCGCCATCGCCTCAAAGTGTGACCGCGTTTGGTCCCCCGAGCCCACGGCGTGGACAATCGCCATCTGTCCGTTTCTATAAAACGGCGTCAGGGCGGCCAATGCCGGATGCAGGCCGAAGAAGCCATTGAGATCCTGGACGCGATCCGCCTCAGGTCCCCGATCGGTGGAAAGCGCCAGCGTTGGCCGATTGCGGTAATAGTTATCGTCGCCATGTGGGACGACCAGGCTAAGGGCGTCCGCGCCGCCCCGCAGAAAAATCGTGATGAGCGCCGAATCCGCTTCGGACCGGCGCCCAACCGTAATCGATCCAAGAGCCGGTTGCGCGCCGCCGCTCCAACCGAGGGTCGAAAGTGCGCCGAGGGCGAGAAATCCGCGACGTGTCGTTTGCATGGTGTTTTCCTACTTCCACTGGAAGTGCGGGGACATGATTAAATAACCCGCGTACTCCCGCAAGTCCGTGCCGCCGATATTGCCCTTCCGCAGCGCGGCTAGCTGCGGATCATTGGCGCTGCAGCCGAAGGCCATCTCAAGGAGGCCATCGGGCGCGCTCTTGCCGGCCTTGGGCCCGATTGCGCCAAGTTCAGTCCAGTCGATGCTCGTGCCGGAGATGGCGTCTTTGGTGAGGCCGAGCGCGAAGTTCCAGCGCGGCAATAGTGCGCCGGACCAGGCATGAGTCCCTTGCGGAAAGCCATCCGGCCGGGGCCAAGCGAACAAACTTTGGCCCATCGAGTCCAGATGTTTTTGCACGGCGGGACCGCCATCCGTGTCCACATTAAAAGCGCGGCAGGCGGAGGCAAGGTAATCGAATGGCCGCTTGAGAATGGGCGGTGCGGTGAGCATATCAGGCGACAACAGCAGCGGGCGCAGCACCGATCTGATGTCCCCGTTAGTTTGTAGATAGATGCCGGAAAGCTCCCGCACGAGATGCTCGGGCGCTTCTCCCAAAAAGTAGTTGCAGAGCTTGGTCGAGAGGTGCCGCGCGGTCGCCGGATGGCTTGCCAAATGGTCTAGAACCCGCTCCGCGTCGCTCACTCCGCCGCCCGCCGCAATAGTCAAGCCCAGGACATGCTTCGCTCCGTTATCGTGCTGCCCTGAATCGAAGGTAAATTGTCCGCGATGCCAGTGGCGCTGCACGGTCCAGCCAGTCAAGCACCGCGCAAGCTCCTGCACATCGCGCTGGGTATAGCCGCCATTAACGCCCAGCGTGTGCAGCTCCATTACCTCGCGCGCATAGTTCTCGTTGGGAAGCCCGCGCACATTGACCGTATTGTCTAAATACCCGAGCATGGCCGCCGAGCGGGCGCTCGCGCCGAGGAGATCCCGGAACCGCCCGAACGCATGCGGACGAATGGTGTTTTTATCGTCGAGCACCTTGAACTGCGCGCCCTGGCCTTTATAGACATAGATATTAAAGTGGTCCGACCAGAAGGCCACCGTGCGCTCGAAGAGCTGGCGCTTGCTGTAGACGGCCCGCAGGAGGGTCGCCTCGCGGAGTGACTCGACAATCCGGCGGTCATCCTGGTCGAAGAGAAGGCCGGCGTCAGCGTCCAGGCTGTCGCCAAGACGGCGCACCCCCCAGGTGATCTTTCGCGGCTCGTCAATTTTTTCTGGATGTAATTGCTGATCGACATACGCCGCAAGCCCCATCGCCGTGACCATGGCGACATCGCCTGGGCCGGGGCCGAACGCGGCCCTATTCAAGAGCCTGACCGCCGGGGACGTTGTCCGGGCGCTTGCCGGCGGCAAGGCGTTTGCAGGAAGGGATCCCGCGATAAATTTTCGCTCCCAATTCCCACATCCGGCGAGCGCGGCCGCCGCCAGCGACGCCGCCCCGAGTTTGAGAACCTTTCGGCGTGCTAGCTTCATCGCTGTTGCTCCATTGAGACCGCGCCGAATAATGCGGCGGCGGGCGGCGGCATTACGTTAGGCGCTGGCACATCAAACACCGGCGCATTATATGGCTGCGGCACGGCAGGTGATATTGGCAACGCGGAGTCTGCCGAGACGCGGCGCTCCCGCCTCAGCGCCGACGCGCCGGCCCCGACCGAGACGATCAACGCAAACGGCGCAATAAAAAACCAGCCGATCACCGGCAGCAAACCGCTTACCACGTAGAGGGCCGCGCCCCGTGTCAGCGCATGGAACGAAGTCATATGCGTTCCCACACCCTGGATACGCTCGCCGACAATGCCAACCAGCGCGGCGCTGCCAAGCGCCGCCGTCGCGCCGAGCGATGCCCAAATCACGGCACCAATCAACTGCAAGGGGCCCGGCTTACCGGCAAAAGAAACCGCTAAGAGCACGCTCACAAGGCAGATTCCAAAGCCACGGGCGGCGCACGGGCCAAGCGGCGTCATCGCTATGCGGGCCCGGCTCACGCGCCCCGGGAAAAAAAGTCCGGCCAGCAGGATGGTGGCGGCCCATCCGGCCGCAATTGTCAGAACCGCGGCGATCACCGCAAAGATATCACCGATTGTCATTGTCCAAATCCTCCCGTCATATCCACCGTCATTCACAAGCTATTACGCCGTGTTAAAGAAAATGTTTCATTGGAAATTAAAAGTTTATTTGCGTCTTGACTTATGGAACATCTGTTCGGTATAATTCATTTTCAAAAGAGATTTTGGGGTCCCAGGGCGTTGCCCTGGGCTGGAGTTGGGCCATCGATCCCAGAATCCCAGGGCGTTGCCCTGGCCCTGGCCTTTGGCCTTTGGCCTTTTGTAAGTGTTCTGTTGTTAATGGGATTTAAATAGGGAAACCTTCCTTTATCTTTTGGCAAAGGGAGGAAGGTTTCATG
>JAYVYA010000176.1:0-7095 GCA_043784745.1 Hyphomicrobiales bacterium | reverse complement strand
GTCATAGAGCGGGGCTTCATCGCCCAGTTCCTTGATCGGCAGATCGGCCTTCACCTCGCCGTGGTGCTTGACCACGAACCGCAGCGTGTCGGTGGTCTTGCCAATCACCGCGAAATCCAGCCCCCATTTGACGAATACCGCTTCTGCTGCCGCCCGCTTCAACGGGTCCAGCACCATCAGCATCCGCTCCTGGCTTTCGGACAGCATCATCTCGTAGGCGCTCATTCCGGCCTCGCGGCACGGCACGGCATCAAGGTTGAGTTCAATACCCAGATTGCCCTTGGCCCCCATTTCCACCGCCGACGAGGTCAGGCCTGCTGCGCCCATATCCTGAATGGCGATGACGGCGCCGGTTTTCATCAGCTCCAGGCAGGCTTCCAGCAGCAGCTTTTCGGCAAAGGGGTCGCCTACCTGCACGGTGGGGCGCTTTTCCTCCGCATCGGCCTCAAAGGCAGCAGAAGCCATGCTGGCCCCGTGAATGCCGTCGCGCCCGGTTTTGGAGCCAAGATAGACGATCGGGTTGCCGACCCCGGTGGCTTTGGCGTAGAAAATCTCGTCGGTACGGGCGAGGCCGACTGCCATGGCATTGACGAGGATGTTGCCATCATAACGGGTGTGGAACCCGACGGAACCGCCGACGGTCGGCACGCCAAACGAATTGCCGTAGCCACCAATGCCAGCGACCACCCCGGCCACCAGATGCCGGGTTTTGGCATGTTCCGGCGCGCCAAAGCGCAGGGCATTGAGGCAGGCCACCGGACGCGCACCCATGGTGAAGACATCGCGCAAAATGCCGCCAACGCCGGTGGCGGCACCCTGATAAGGCTCGATGAAAGAGGGGTGGTTGTGGCTTTCCATCTTGAAAATGCAGGCCTCGCCATCGCCAATATCGATCACGCCGGCATTCTCCCCCGGCCCCTGAATCACCCACGGCGCTGCCGTCGGCAGGGTTTTCAGATGCAGGCGGGAAGATTTGTAGGAGCAATGCTCGTTCCACATTGCCGAAAAAATCCCCAGCTCGGTAAAGCTTGGCGTGCGCCCGATCAGCTTGACCAGGCGAAGATATTCATCGGCCTTCAGTCCATGCTCAATGGCAAGGGCGGGGGTCACGGCGGGTTCTGGGGGCATGGGCGGCTTTCCTCAATCTGCGCCCCGCATAGAATTTTTGCGGCGGGAAGGCAATGTTTGGCTTGCCCGGTCAGTTCTGCTGTCTGCCCGCGCTGCAGGATCGCGAAATGCTGCAGGATCGATGATCCCTCCCCCTGCCTTCCTCACGCCACATTACCAATCTATCCCGCCACATCCACAACAACCCGAAGGATGATGCATTGTTTAATGCCACGAAAAAGATTGTATTGATTTCAACGATTTGTATTTCCCCCCTGCACGCATTCGCCGCTTCTACCAGTAATGGCTCGGGACGCGCCTCTTACTATTCCTCCGGCTCCAGAACAGCTAACGGCGAACATTTTAATCCCAATGGCTACACTGCAGCGCATCGCACGTTGCCATTCGGCACAAAATTGCGCGTCACCAATGTCGCCAATGGCCGCTCGGTTGTGGTGCGCGTCAATGACCGCGGGCCGTTTATCAAGGGCCGGGTGCTGGACCTGTCAAAGGGTGCGGCCAGGGCGATTGGCATGATGGATGCTGGCACCGCCAGCATCCGCATGGCGCGCGCGAACTAAGTTCGTCTCCAAAGCGCGAACCTGAAGGTTCGTGCTCCGGGCGGCTATCTCACCGGCCGCACCAGCGAAAACACCCGGTCTACCACGGCATAATCGTGGTAGCCGCAGCGGGCCAGGGGCCGCATGGCGGCGGTATCCACCAGTCCATCTCTGATGAACCTGTCGTCGATGTGCACGCCGATCACCTGGCCAAGCACCAGATGCGAGTTCATCGCCTTCCCGTCCTTGTCTTTCAAAATGAAGATATCGGTAACTTTGCACTCCAGCGCGGCAGGCGCAGCTGCGACACGGGGCGGGGCCACCAGCCGGGAGGGCGCGCTGGCGAGTCCGGCGGGGCCGAACTCGCTGATTCCGCGCGGCAGCGGCGCGGAGGTGGCGTTCATCGCATCGCGCAAATCATAGCTGGCGAGGTTCCAGACGAATTCGCCGGTCTCGCGGGCAAAGGTGACGGAGTCTTTCATCCCTTCGCTGGAAAACCCCAAAATCATCGGCGCGGACGAAAACGCGTTGAAGAAGGAATAGGGCGCAAGGTTGACCTCGCCTTTGGCGCTGATCGTGGTGATCCAGCCAACCGGTCGCGGGGCAACGATGGCCTTCAGCGGGTCGTGCGGAAGCAATGTCCTGTCGCGCGCATGGGCTTGGTAAAACATCGCAAGGCTCCTCAACCCGGTTTCAAAAATACGTGACCAGATCGGCCAGAACCGGGCGCACCCGGTCTTCCGGCACGATGCTGGCACGGCCAATATGGAGGAAGCCGGCGATTTTTTCATGCGCTGCCAACCCAAGCCTGTCGAGCACGCGGCGGTCATAGGCATACCATTCGGTCAGCCAGGCGCTCGAAAATCCGGCAGCTTTGGCCGATATCGTCAGGTTCATGGCCAGGGCACCGGCGGAGAGCATCTGCTCCCATTCGGGGATTTTGACATGCGGTGCCGCACGCGAGACAATGGCAACAACCAGAGGAGCATGGGCGAGGCGCTGGCGTTCCAGCGCCTTTCTGTCCTCCGGCGCGGCAGGATGGTCCTGCAAATGCACCATTTCAATGATTTCGCCCGCCCGCTCCCGCGCCGCACCCTGAAACAGAATGAAGCGCCAGGGGGCCAGCTTGCCATGGTCCGGCACGCGGGTGGCGAGGGTCAGCATCTCCAGCAGTTCACCGGCATCGGGGCCGGGGCCTTTCAGAAAGACGGGTGCCACGGAGCGGCGGGTTCGCAACAGGTCAAGCGTTGACAGGCTTTTTATTTCGTTCATCGGGCGTGCATTCCCTGGCTGCGGAAAGCCCGCAACAACCTGGGGCGTGAATAGGCTTTGGCGCGCCAGCCGTCTAGTTGCAACAGCGCAAGTGGTCTATAGGCAGATGCAGCTGCCTCCGACATCTTCCCCAAAATCAGACATGTTCCACGAAGAACCCTTCATCTCGCCATTGTTCCACTGGCCGCATGCCGCCGTGCAGCTCCAGGGTGCGCCTGTGCCCGGGCCGGAGCCGCAATGGGAGCCGGGCGTGTGGTTCGCCAGCGCCGGCGTGCTATTGGCGTTCACCATGGCCGCCGGGGGCATGTGGTTGTGGAGCGGCATGGTGGTGCCGTGGGATTCCAAAAACCAGTTCTACCCGTTCTTCCGCTTTCTGGCGGACAGTCTGGCGCAGGGCAATTTCCCGCTGTGGAACCCGTATCATTTTGCCGGTCACCCTTCGGTGGCCGATCCGCAGTCTCTGTTGTTCTCGCCGACTTTCCTGGCTTTGGCGCTGGTTGCGCCCAACGCCTCGATGCAGGTATTTGATGCGGTGATGCTGGGCCATCTGGCTTTGGGCGGCATGGGCATCCTCGGCCTGTTCCGGCGGCGCGCCTGGGCGGCACCGGGCGCGGTGCTGGCGGCGGCGATTTTCATCCTCGGCGGGTCGGCGGCGGCGCGGCTGCAGCATACCGGCATCATCCTGTCCTATGGCTGGTTTCCGCTGGTATTGTGGACGCTGGAGGCGGCGCTGGAGCAGCGCTCGTACTGGCTGGGCGGGCTGTTTGCCGCGCTGGCCGCATTCATGGCGCTGGGGCGGGACCAGGTCGCCTATCTGATGTGCCTGACGCTGGTGTTCACTGTCGTCTGGCAGGCCGTGCATGCGGCTGCGCCGCTGAAATATCTGTGGCAGCGGCTGTTGCTGCTGGTTTTCATGGCGGTTTGCGGGGCGGCCATCCTGGCCGTGCCGGCCTTGCTGACGCTGCAGTTTCTCAGCGCTTCCAACCGCCCCGGCATTTCCTTTGGCGTGGCGGCGACGGGGTCGCTGACCCCTGTCAATTTCATTACGATGCTGGTGCCCAATTTCTTTGGCACGCTCAACTGGAATTATTCTTACTGGGGGCCGGGCTATGAAACCTCGGTTGATCCCAACTGGACCGACCGCGCCACCAATTACTTGTTCATTGGCTCCCTGCCTGCGCTGCTGCTGCTCTGGCACGGGCTGGGCTGCGGGCGGTTGTTTGCCCGGCCTGTGCGGTGGTTTCTGGTGGTGCTGGTTGCCACCAGCCTTTACGCCATCGGGCGGCATTCGCCGGTGTTTTCGGTAGTTTTTGATTATCTGCCCGGCGTGGCGCTCTACCGCCGCCCGGCGGATGCCAGCTTTTTGATGAATTTCGCCCTGGCCTGCATCGCGGGCTATCTCCTCAACCGCTATGTGGCGGATGGCTTGCCCAAGCCATTGCGGCGGCTCCCCCCGATTGTGGCCACCGGGCTGGCCCTGGCTTGCGCCGCGCTGGTGGCCGGGCTGGTGCTGGCGGCGCTGGCGTTCTCGCAGGAGTCCAAGCATTTCAATGCCTCCCTGATTGAACTGGAAACAGCCGCCGGGATCATGCTGGCGCTAACCCTGGCGCTGGTGGTTCCGCGCAACAATGCTCAGCGCCGCCTCGCAGCGCTGCTGCTGGTGGCCGCTACCATGGGCGAGCTGGTCTGGCGCGATGCTGCCGCCTCGTTCAACGCCGAGCCTCTGGACCGCTATTCGGTCTATGGCACGATGAAGCCGGTTGAAGCGGCGGGACTGGCGGCCTTGCGCAAGGATATGGCCGCCCGCACGGAGCTGGGCGAATTCCCGCGTGTCGAAATCCTTGGCTTGAGCGGGCCGTGGCAGAATGCCTCGATGGTGCTGCATTTGGAAAACACGCTGGGCTATAACCCGCTGCGCATTGCGGATTATGAGCGGGCGGTGGGGCCTGGCGAAAATGCTGAGGACGCCAGCCTGCGCCAGTTTCCCGGCACATTCCGGGGCTATCGCAGCAAGCTGGCGGGCCTGCTCGGTCTCGAATATCTGGTGCTGGACCGCCCGCTGGCCAAACTGCCCCGGCATGTGCCGCGCCCGCTGGCCACCCAGATTTTCGCGGGTGAAAAGTTCTTTGTCTATCGCCTTGGCAAGATTGCGCCGCGCGCCTATCTCGCCAATGTGATCAAGCCAGTCGATAGTGACGCCATCCTCGAAGACCATGTGCTGCCGGAGTTTGACCGGGCGCATGAAGTGCTGGTGGACAATGCCAGCATGGCGGACCTGAGCCAGGAAGTGGTCAAGGGCGATGAAAATGCCGCACTGGACCCGCATGTGATGATTGCCGCGCATCATGCCGATTCCACCATTATCGAAGTGAATACGGACAAGGCGGGCGTGCTGGTGCTGCATGACTTGTATTATCCCGGTTGGGAGGTGACAGTGGATGGCAAGCCCGCCCCCCTGCTGCGCGCCAATGTGCTGTTTCGCGGCGTGGAAGTGCCTTATGGTCACCACATTGTCGAGTTCTCGTTCAACCCGCTCTCTCTCGCCAATCTAGGCGCGGCGCTGCGGAATCTGGTGCATGGCAATGAGGAATAGGTTTTTGGGCTGCGCTCTGGCCGCCTGCCTGCTGCAGGTGCCCGTCGCCATGGCGGAGGGCCCGATTTTTCCGCCCCGCGTGATTGAGCGCGGCCCCGCGACGCTGCGGCTGTCCGCCGTCTATGGCGGCACCCTGAAGCCGGTGGCCAGCGGGCTGAAATGGCGGGTGTTCGACGAGGCGGCCCAGGCGGATGGCTCGCACATTCTGGTGGCCGAATCGGGCGAGGCCGCCCCCGCCCTGATCCTGCCGCAGGGGCAATATCTTGTGCATGCCGCCCTGGGCCTCGCCAGCACAACCAAGCGCATGGTCATGTCCGGCAATGATGTCACCGACAAGCTGGTGCTCAACGCTGGCGGACTGGCGATTATCGGCATGCTGGGCGACACGCCGATTCAGGCCAACCGGCTGAAACTGTCGATTTTTGTGCCCGAGCGCGGCAATTCGGAAGCCAAGCTGGTCTGGGCCGATGCAAAGGCAGGAGAAACCTTGGCTTTGCCGGAAGGCACCTACCATATCGTCTCCACCTATCTCGATACGGTGGGGGTGGGGGCGCTGGACGGGCCGGATGCGAGCAATGCCACCAACTCGATTGTCTCTGCCGATTTGCGGGTGCAGGCGGGCAAGCTGGTGACCGCCAGCCTGCGCCACAAGGCGGCCGTGCTGGTGCTGAAGCTGGTGAACCAGCCGGGGGCCGAGGCTTTGGCCAATACCAGCTTTACCGTGCTGACGCCGGGCGGCGACGTGATCCGCGAGCTGATCGGGGCGTTTCCCTCGCTGGTGCTGGCGGAGGGCGAATATACTGCCATTGCCCGGCATGACGGCAAAACCTACCAGACGACCTTCAAGGTGGAATCAACACTGGACCGCGATGTGGAAATCATCGCCAAACCATAAAGCGGGCGGGAGAGCACATGCAGACGTTTTTCGTGGAAATAAAATGCGCTTTGGGCAAGACCTATGGCGTCGCAAGCGCTTTGGCCGAGGCCGAAATTGCCTCGGAAATCTATTCGATTGCCGGACATTATGATATACTGGCAAAGTTCTATGTGTCGAAGGAGGTCGATATCGGCCATTTCGTCGGGGAGAAAGTGCAGACACTCCCCGGCATTGTCGATACGCGCACGATCATCACCTTCAAGGCATTTTGACGGATTTTGCGGGAGGATGCGATGCTGAAGCGGATTTTTAGTGGGGTTGATTCTGGCGACCCTGGCGCTGCCGGTGACGGCCAAGGAGGGAGACTATTTGTTTGACACGCTGAAAAAGCCGGTCTGGCGCAAGGCGTGGAACAATATGCTGGCCAGCGGCGGGCCAATGCCAGGCTGGATCAGCCTTTTCAGCAAAAACTCTAATGGCGTCGCCAACCCGGCCGCGCTCGTCAGCATCGCCGGACAGAGCTACGAGATCGCCAATGTCTGCAAACCGCATGATTGCGGCGGCAATGAACTGCACGTGCTGTTTACGCCAGATGGCGCGCAGGCTTGGGGCCTGCTGCTGGAAACCGGAAAACCCCGGCGCTTTCTGGGCGGGCCCGATGCCGCACAGCAGGCGGCGCTGGTGAA
>JAYVYA010000175.1:0-4763 GCA_043784745.1 Hyphomicrobiales bacterium | reverse complement strand
GACTCACCAATAGCATGCAGCACTGGGACCACGGAGAAAGTGTATCGTCGGATGGCTTTTCTATGAATAATAATTGGAGAACTACGTCTCATTTGATTTTATATTATAGATCGAATCGGACGCAACAAAATCCTGTTCACCCATCGTTTTTCTTTTTTGCCGCCCTTGCACGCGAAGAACGTCAATCAGCTATGAACTCATGGGCTGACGCTAGTAATGATTTAACAAATTTCAAACATTGGTTTTTAATCCAAGATCAGATTGAATTACAAAGAAAATATCGTCCCAATAAAGCGCACAGCAATATCGCATATTTTGGTTATATTAATTCGGTAAGAAATGCGATTGCAGCGTGTATAGAGAACGTTGAAGAGATTTATTTTGATTTTGAACGAAAAGACATCGTTATTCACTTCGCCAACGATAAATTCCTCGAATTCTCCTCCCTCTCCGATGGCCAGCGTACGCTCATTGCCATGGTCGCCGATATCGCTCGCCGGGCCTGCCTGCTCAACCCGCATCTGGGGGAAAATGCGGTCAAGGACACCCCCGGCGTCGTCCTGATTGACGAGCTAGACCTTCACCTCCACCCGAAATGGCAGCGCAGCATCGTGGCCAATCTGAAAAAAGCCTTCCCCAAAATCCAGTTCTTCGCCACCACCCACTCGCCCCAGATCATCGGCGAGGTCAGGACGGAGGAATTGATCGTGCTGGGGGAGGATGGGGTGGTGCAGCGGCCCGATCAGTCGTTCGGGCTGGAAAGCGGACAGGTGCTGGATTGGGTGATGGGCGCGCAATCACGTGATTCAGGTGTCGCCCGCCTCGTGGCGCAAATGTGGACAGAGATCGAAAATAACCGGTTCAAAGCGGCGCGCGATGTGATTGACGAGATCGAACGGGCGACCAATGGCGCGATTCCGGAAACAACGGAGGCCAAAGCCGCCATCAAGCGTTACGAACTGCGCGGCGGCGCGGCGGCGGAATGAGACACATCGTCAAAGGCAAAGCGCCAAGTGAATTGGTGGACTGGCTGCGGTCCTGCTCTGCCAAGCCGAAATATGAGGATATGCCTGCGGAGGCAGTAAGAGCACCGTTGCGGCTGGCTCTACTGGCGGAGCAGTTTTATCTCTGCGCCTATACGATGAAGGCAATCAAAACTCTGCAAAACGGATTTTTTGATTGCCATATCGAGCATGTCGTCGCTCGCGGCCTTCGGCGCGGCATGGCGCTTGAAACCGATTGGACTAATTTGGTGGCATGTGTTCCGCTCGGCAAAAGTCCCGGCTATGGTGCTAGACTCAAGCCAAATTCTAATGAGATTGCGGCGGCATTTGTTTCACCGCTTGACTCAGGCTGCGAAGCGAGATTCGACTTTCAGTTTGACGGCAGCGTTTTGGGGAAAGATGATGGTGCCAACAAAACAATTAAAGCGCTGAATTTGAACCATGAGAAACTGGTTGCGCACCGCAAATCGACATATCGCGGGCTTGGAATTCTCAAGGAACGGGGCAGGGGCAGTTATTCGTCTGACAATATGGAGGCAGGTGAAGCGGAACAATTGTCTATTTCGATACTTTCGCCAGACGACAAGGATAGATTGGCCGAGTTTTGCGTTGCAATCGCGCAATTCGCAAAAAAATTTGCAATGGCAGAAAGCGAATTTTCCGCTGCCTTGCCTGCCCCCGGCAAAAAGCCATAACCCATGCTCACCTCCCTCTTCGAATTCCACCTCCCCCCCGAACTTATCGCCCTCCGCCCCGCCGAGCCGCGCGACAGCGCCCGGATGCTGGCTATCAATCCCGGCCACCCGCCGCAGGACGATTTCATCAAAAACCTTCCCGCCTTCCTCGCCCCCGGCGATGCGCTGGTGGTCAATGATACCCGCGTCATCCCGGCCCGGCTCACCGGTTTCCGCCAGCGCGGCAGCGCGAGCGCGCGGATTGAGGTGACCTTGCACCAGCGCACCGCGCCGGACCAATGGCGGGCGTTCGTGCGCCCGGCCAAGAAGCTGAATGTGGGGGAGATCGTGCGGTTTGGCGCGGCGGGGGAAGGCATGGCCTGCCTTGCCGACACGCTCGACGCGCACGTGCTGGACAAGGGCGGGGACGGGGAAATCCTGTTCGGCTTTGATTTTTCCGGCATTTTTCTGGACGAGGCGATCGGGCGCTTCGGCCAGATGCCGCTGCCTCCCTATATTGCTGCCCGGCGGGGCGAAGATGCGCGGGACCAGAGCGATTACCAGACGCTGTTCGCGCAAAACCCCGGAGCGGTCGCCGCGCCCACCGCCGGGCTGCATTTCACCCCGGCGCTGCTGGCGGCCATTGAGGCGCGCGGGGTGGAAGTGCACCGCGTGACCCTGCACGTCGGGGCAGGCACGTTCCTGCCGGTGAAAGTCGACGACACCGCCGACCACAAAATGCATTCGGAAACCGGGCATATTTCCGCCGAAACCGCCGCCGCCTTGCGCGCGGTGAAGGCGCGCGGCGGAAAAGTGGTGGCGGTGGGCACAACAGCCCTGCGCGTGCTGGAATCTGCGGCTGCGGGCGGACAATTGCAGGCGTTTTCCGGCGATACCGCGATTTTCATCACCCCTGGCTATCGAATTCGCGTGGTGGACCGCCTGCTGACCAATTTTCATCTGCCGCGCTCCACCCTGTTCATGCTCGTCTGCGCCTTTTGCGGCCTGGAGACGATGCAGGCGGCCTATGCCCATGCTATGCAAGCGGGCTACCGCTTCTATTCCTACGGCGATGCCTGCTTGTTGGCGCGCGCCTGACCCCAGCCAAGGAGCCAGACATGGCCGGTGAATTCATGTTCAAGGTGGCGCGCAACGATGGCATGGCGCGCACCGGCGAAATCCTCAATCCGCGCGGGGTGATCAGAACGCCCGCCTTCATGCCGGTGGGCACGGCGGCCACCGTCAAGGCGATGTATCCCGATCAGGTCAAGGCGCTAGGCGCTGACGTCGTGCTCGGCAACACCTACCACCTCATGCTCCGCCCCGGTGCCGAGCGGATCGCGGAACTGGGTGGCCTGCACAAGTTCATGAACTGGCCCTACCCGATCCTGACCGATTCCGGCGGGTTTCAGGTGATGTCACTGGCTAAACTGCGAAAACTCAACGAAAACGGCGTCACCTTCCAGTCGCATATTGACGGGCGCGCCCATGAGCTGACGCCGGAACGCTCGATGCAGATTCAGGGGCTTCTGGGTTCCGACATTCAGATGCAGTTTGACGAATGCGTCAGGCTGCCCTGTTCGGACGAGGAGGCGGAGCGCGCCATGCTGCTGTCGCTGCGCTGGGCCGAGCGCTCGAAAAAGGCGTTTGGCGGCGAGCCGGGCCGGGCGGTGTTTGGTATTGTCCAGGGCGGTGCCAATGAAAAGCTGCGGGTCGATTCAGCCAAGGCTTTGGCGGAAATGGACTTTCACGGCCATTCCATTGGCGGCCTTGCGGTGGGCGAGCCGCAGGATGTGATGCTGGCGATGATCGAGACGGTGGTGCCTTACTTGCCCGCCGCCAAGCCACGCTATCTCATGGGCGTCGGTACCCCCGATGATTTGCTCGAAAGCGTGCGGCGGGGGATCGACATGTTCGATTGCGTCATGCCCACCCGCGCCGGGCGCCACGGCCTCGCCTATACACGGTTTGGCCGGGTCAATCTGCGCAATGCCAAACATGCCGGTGATGCCGCCCCGATTGATCCGCAATCATCCTGCCCGGCAGCGCGCGATTACTCCCGCGCCTATCTGCATCACCTTGTAAAATCACAGGAAATTCTGGGAATGATGCTGCTGACCTGGAACAATCTGGCCTATTACGAGGAGCTGATGGCCGGGATGCGCAAGGCCATCGGCGAAGGAACATTCTCGGATTTTTACGGCGCGACCAAAGCGGGATGGGCGCGGGGGGAGGCGACCTGAAGGCAGGGCGGGGCTAGATGGTGCCGCCAAGTTCTTGCGAGAGCGATTGCAATTCCTTGCCGCCAGCCATCAGGTTTTGCAGGTCCTCGATCGCGATTTCGCTTTTTGCATAGGTGCCCAGCGTCTTGCCGCGATTGAGCACCGTAAAGCGGCTGGCAACCGCATAGGCATGGCGGACATTATGGGTGATGAAAATGACGCCAAGACCCTTTTTCTGGACCTGATTGATGTATTTCAGCACCATCGACGTTTGCGCCACGCCCAGCGCCGAGGTCGGTTCGTCCAGAATCAGCACTTTTGCGCCAAAATAGACGGCGCGGGCAATGGCCACACACTGGCGTTCGCCGCCGGACAAGGTGCCGACAGCCTGATGCGGATCACGGATGTCAATGCCGATTTTCTTCATTTCCTCCCGCGTTACGGCGTGGCAATGGTCGAAATCAATGTGCCGGAAGGGCGGGATGCCCTTCAACGGCTCGCGCCCCATGAAAAAATTGCGGGTGATCGACATCAGCGGGATCATCGCCAGATCCTGATAGACAGTGGCAATGCCCGCATCCAGCGCATCACGCGGACTGCTGAAAGACACCGGCTTTCCTTCCACGAGGATTTCGCCGCTGTTTGGCATCACGACACCCGAAAGTGTTTTGATGAGCGTAGATTTCCCCGCGCCATTGTCCCCGAGCAAGCACAGCACTTCGCCCAAAGACACTGACATGGAGACGCCGGACAGCGCGATGACCGAGCCATAGTGCTTACAGATGTTCTTGACTTCGATGACGGGCGCGGCTGCTCTTGCGGGAGTATCGGTCACGTCATCGTTCTCCCGTAACTTTGCGGCG
>JAYVYA010000174.1:0-11304 GCA_043784745.1 Hyphomicrobiales bacterium | reverse complement strand
GCAACCGCCTGATGAGCACGTCGCATGAGCCGTCCTATTCGGAGGACGGGATGCCCAAAGAGCGGTACCGGCTGTATCATGTGGAGAAAGCCAAAGGCGGCATTGCGCTGACGATGACGGCGGGATCGGCGGTGGTTTCCCAGGATTCGCCGCCCGCCTTCGGCAATCTCTTGGCTTACAAGGATGAGATTGTGCCGCACATGAAGCGGCTGGCGGATGAATGCCATGCGCTGGGCACGGCTGTGATGATCCAGATTACCCATCTGGGACGGCGCACCGGCGGGTGGAGCTCGGGGGACTGGCTGCCGGTTTTGGCCCCCTCGCCGGTGCGCGAGCCGGCCCACCGCGCCTTTCCCAAGGCAGCCGAGCTCTGGGACATCGAGCGGATTGTCGCCGACTACGCCTCCGCCGCGCAAAGAATGCAGGCGGCAGGGCTGGATGGCATCGAGTTTGATGCTTACGGCCACCTCGTGGACCAGTTCTGGTCCCCCGCCGCCAACAAGCGCGAGGACGAGTTCGGCGGCTCGCTCGACAACCGCCTGCGCTTTACTCACCTGGTTCTGGACGCCATCCGCGGGGCAGTAGGGCCAAAATTCATTGTCGGCATCCGCATGACAGCCGATGAGGACTGGGATATCGGCCTGTCGAAAGCCGACGGAATGGAGATTGCCCGGCGGTTGTCCAGCGGCGGGCAGATCGACTTTCTCAACATCGTGCGCGGCCATATCGAGACCGACAATGCGCTGACCGACGTGATCCCGATCATGGGGATGCGCTCGGCCCCGCACCTTGATTTTGCCGGCGAAATCCGGGCTGCAACAAAATTCCCGGTGTTCCATGCCGCCAAGATTGGCGATGTGACGACCGCGCGCCACGCCATCGAGAGCGGCAAGCTCGACATGGTGGGCATGACCCGCCCGCACCTGGCCGATCCCCATATCGTCAACAAAATCATCGCCAGACAGGAAGACCGCATCCGCCCCTGCGTAGGCGCAACCTATTGCCTTGACCGGATCTACGAGGGCAAGGAAGCCCTGTGCATCCACAATGCCGCCACCGGGCGCGAAGCGTCGATGCCGCATGTGATTGCCCGCGCCGACCGGCTGCGCAAGGTGGTGGTGGTGGGGGCTGGCCCCGCCGGGCTAGAAGCTGCGCGGGTGGCGGGGGAGCGTGGCCACAAGGTTGTGGTCTTTGAGGCGGGCGAGACGGCGGGCGGGCAGGTGCTGCTGGCGGCCCGCGCCCGGCAACGACGCGACATGATCGGGATCATCGACTGGCGGTTGTCGGAAATCAGGCACCACGATGTCGCCCTGCATTTGGGCCGCTATGCCGAAGCGGAGGATGTGCTGGCCGAAGCGCCGGATGTGGTGTTCATCGCCACTGGCGGCTTGCCCAATACAGATATCCTGCAAAGTGGCGGTGATCTGGTGGTGACGACGTGGGACATTCTGTCGGGCCAGGTCAAGCCGGCCGAAAACGTGCTGGTGTTTGACGACAATGGCTCCTACCCCGGCCTCTCCGCCGCGCAACTCTGCGCCGAGAGCGGAGCAGCGGTGGAGATTGTCACGCCGGAGCGGTTTTTTGCGCCCGAAATTGGCGGCATGAACCATGCGCTGGTGCAGCGCAGCCTGCACAAGCATGGTGTGCGCATCACCATTAACAGCAAGGTGCTGAGCGTGAAGCGCCAGGCGAACCGGCTGCAAGCGGTTATTGGCAGCGATTTCAGCCCGCGCACCGAAGAGCGGCTGGTGGACCAGGTGATTGTCGAGCACGGCACCCTGCCGCTGGAGGATGTTTATCTGGCGCTCAAACCGCTGTCATCCAATCTGGGCGCGGTGGATTATGCGGCACTGACCGGTGGGCGCGGGCAGGCGCTGGTGAACAACCGGGACGGCAGGTTTCAGCTGTGGCGGATCGGCGATGCCGTGGCCAGCCGCAATATTCACGCCGCGATTTTTGACGGGCTGCGGCTGGCCAAGGATATTTGAGCCCGGGGGCGAGAGAGTGAGGGGGCAAGGAGGAAACGCCGTCCGTTCACTTCCCGGGATCACAGGTTTTGCAGCCCGCCCTTTCCGCCGCAACAAACCGGACAGCATGGCAAGCGGGACGCGCTCTATTGGCTGACCGGCCCGCTGCCGGTGCCACCACCGGTGACGGGCGTGAGCACAAAGGTTTGCGGGTCACTCTTGCCGGTTTGGTCATTGGCATTCTGGCCGGCGGGAGTGCCCGGCGCCGGCGCGTTGCCGCCGGTGGCCTGATTGCTGAGACCGGATGTGGTGATGCCCGGCTGGCCGCTGGCAACTGCATTGTTGAGGCTGGAAACGGCGGCGGGGGAGACCTGCTGCGCACCGGTAGTTTTGCCGCCGGAGCTGACGGTGGTGAAATTGTTGGTCTTGTCGAGCTTAACCGCCTCGGGGCAGAATTGCGCGATCGTGCGCCCGTCCAGCCCGCGCTGGATTTTGGGGCAAACCAGGACATTGCCGCTGGTCACCACAACCGAGCACTGTCCGGCGCTGTCACATACAATCGTCACATCCGTGCCGCGTATGCCGATGGTGGCGACGCCGGTTTGCAGGGTGAAATTTTCCGGGCTGGACTGGCCGGTGACAAAGCGGAATGTGCCTTTCGTGACCTTGATCACCGTGCTCTGGGCCGTCTTGTCCGGGTTGAAGACAAACTTGTCGAGCACAATTGTCGAACCGGCGCCAATCGTGATTTCCGTATCATCCAGAAATTTCAACCGGGTAGCGCTGCCAGCCCCGGTGCGCACCGCCTCGTCGCTGACCACCTGGTCGCCCGGATTGATGGCGCGTTCGGCCCCGCTGATCCGGCCATTGACTTCTTTGGTGACACTCTGGGCAGAACCAATGACCGCAGCCAGTGCCAGGCCGGGAACCAGCGAGAAAACGACAGCGAGTACAAGGCGACGCGACATGACACTGATTCCTGACTTGGGGGGACAAAATTTCTCCCAAACACAAAATCCCGAAGCAGTTGGACCACCAAACAGACGATCAGGAAACAAAGTTAAATAAAATAAATAAATGACACAGAACGAGTTTGGTTCGGTTAACATTAATTCTGGCATTTTTCTTTATAATGTCAAGCGAATATCTGCGTTGCTGTCGCCGGGTTGAACCGGCTGGCGTCCTTCTCCCAAAGAGCGGGCTTTCCGGCAGGCCCGGCCCGTTCGCCGTTTAATCTCAAAATGCTGTGGCGCAGTGCCGCCGACGGTGCGGCCACATCAAACTGGTCGCGTGGCCCCGGCGGTTTCCGCCGTCAGGTCTTCGGTGCAACGCGTCATGTGGAACGGATTGAGGACAGCTGGTTTTTCCAAAGCATCAGCGGAACCAAAACCCCATTGCAGCATTTTGCCTCCGTAACGCAAACACGGAGACGACACCATGAATAATTTCAAATCGACCTTGATGGCAATTGCTCTGCTGGCAGTTGCGACACCGGCTTTGGCGCAGACTTGGGACTGGGACCGCGAAAATGAAACCCGCTTCTATGAGCGCTACTCCCGGGAACCCATGATCAAGGCACCGTCCGTCGGATTTTCGTTGAGTCTTGGCAGCGTTGTTCCCAATGAGGTCGAAATCTACGATGCACCGGCAGATTTTGATTATGCGCCAGCCCGTGCCTATCGTTATATTCACCATAACAAGGTGGTCTACGTAGTTGACCCCAAGACCCGCAAGGTTGTCCGGGTGATCGAAAAGTAGAAACCGGGGCCCGCTTTGGCGGGCCCTTTTTTGACCCCCGCCATCGTCTATTCCCCTGCACCGCCCCCCTTAAATCCCGCGCCGCAATATGCTACACCCCTGCAAACGACATCACGGCCCGGCGCCGGGAATGAGGCTTGATGGTTGAGGCAGGTGTTTTGCAAGCGGGTGTTTTGGAGGCGGGGCTGGTGCGGGAATATCTGGCGCGGGAAGCGCTGGCAATGTTGAATGGCCGCAGCCTGGTGCTTGTGGGCATGATGGGCGCGGGCAAGACCTCGGTGGGCAAGCGGCTGGCTGCGCGCCTTGGCTTGCCCTTCAATGATGCCGATCAGGAGATTGAGGCGGCGGCGGGCATGAGCGTGCCGGAAATTTTCGCCAAGCGCGGCGAAGCTGAATTCCGCGAGGGCGAGCGCCGCGTTGTCGCCCGTTTGTTGTCCGACGGGCAAAAAGTGCTGGCCACCGGCGGTGGTGCCTTCATCAACGCTTCCACCCGCGAAAAAATCGCCGCGTCCGCCGTCTCGGTCTGGCTCAAGGCTGATTTCGAAGTGCTGATGCGCCGCGTCCGAAAGCGCGCCAACCGCCCGCTGCTGCAAACCCAGGACCCCGAAGCCACGCTGAAGCGCCTGATTGCCGAGCGCTATCCCGTCTATGCGCTGGCCGATCACACCGTCTTCTCCTTCGACACGCCGCAGGAAGCGATGGTGGAAGAGATTGTCGCTACCCTGCTCCGGCCAAAACTGGCGCGCAGCACTGAGCCGGTGGAGCAAGACGTGGAACGGGTGCCAGTCAGCCTGGGTGCCCGCAGCTATGACATTCTCATCGGCCCCGGCCTGCTGGCCAAAGCGGGCGAGCATATTGCCAAAATTGCGCCCGGTGCCGCCTGCGCCATCATCACCGATGCAAATGTCGCCGCCCACCATCTCCAGACCGTCGAGGCCAGCCTGGCAGCGGCGGGCATCCGCCATGCCAGCACGATCCTCCGGCCAGGCGAGGCGACGAAGTCTTATGGCGAATTCGCCCGCGTCTGCGATGCCATCATCGGCGCGAAAATGGAGCGCGGCGATGTTGTGCTGGCGCTCGGCGGCGGTGTCATTGGCGACCTCGCCGGTTTTGCCGCCGCCAGCGTCCGGCGCGGCATGAACTTCGTGCAAATGCCAACCAGCCTGCTGGCGCAAGTCGATTCTTCCGTAGGTGGCAAGACGGGCATCAACTCGGTCCATGGCAAGAACCTCATCGGCGCCTTCCACCAGCCCGTGCTCGTGCTGGCTGATACCGGGGCGCTGAAGACCCTGCCCGAACGCGAGTTCCGCGCCGGCTATGCCGAGGTGGTGAAATATGGCCTGATCAACGATGCCGCCTTCTTCAACTGGCTGGAAACCCACTGGCGGGATGTGTTTGCCGGCGGCGCGGCCCGCGCCAGGGCTGTGGCCATTTCCTGCACCTCCAAAGCCGGATTTGTAGCGCGCGACGAGACCGAACAGGGCGAGCGCGCCTTGCTCAACCTCGGCCACACCTTTGGCCATGCGCTGGAGCGCCTGACCAATTACGACGGCACCCGTCTTGTCCATGGCGAGGGCGTGGCGATTGGCATGGCCTGCGCCTTCCGCTTCTCGGTCCGGCTCGGCCTGTGCCATGGCCAGGAGGCGGGACGGGTCGAGGGGCATCTGCGCAATGCTGGCCTGCCCGTCCACATCCGCGATATCCCCGGCTTCACCACGACACCGGAGGCGATGGTGGAGGCGATGATGCAGGACAAGAAGGTGCAGCGCGGTGCGCTGACCTTCATTCTCGCCCACGGCATTGGCCGCAGCCACATTGCCAAAAATATTGCCGCCTGGGATGTCACGGCGTTTCTGGCCCGCGACATGCAGGAATCATCGCCATGATGGTCCCGTCTGACGGAAACGGCGAGCCGGTCAATCTGTGGATCGGCATTGGCGTCATCCTGGCCAGCACAGCGCTCTCGGCGTTTTTCGCCGGTTCGGAGACGGCGCTGACCGCAGCCTCCCGCGCCCGGATGCATGCGATGGAAAAGGCCGGGGACGCCAATGCCGCACGGGTCAACCGGCTGCTGACCATTCGCCCGCGTTTTATCAGTGCCATGCTTTTGGGCAATACCATCGTCAACATTGGTGCGGCCGCCTATACAACCAGCCTTCTGGTTGCTCTGGTGGGCGACAATGGCGTGATTTATGCGACCATTTTGATGAGCATTCTGGTGCTGGTCTTTGCCGAAGTGCTGCCCAAAACACTCGCTATTACCTACCCGGACCGCTTCTCCCTGCTTGCTTCCCTGCCGGCCTCGATTTTTGTCGGCGTTTTTGCGCCGGTGCTGGCGACGGTGGAAGCGGTGGTGCACGGGGTGCTGGGCCTGTTTGGCATCACACCCGCTTCCGGCGAGGCGATGATGCCCGGCCATACCGAGCTGAAAAGCGCCGTGGATTTGATGCACAAGGAGGGTGGCGTCGGCCGCTCGGACCGGGACATGGTCGGCGGCCTGCTGGATTTGCGTGATCTGGAAGTCTCCGACGTCATGGTCCACCGCACCAAAATGCGCAGCATCAATGCCAGTTTGCCCCCGCCCGAACTGGTGCGCGAAGTCCTGTCCTCGCCCTATACCCGCATACCGCTGTGGCGCGGCCAGCCGGAGAACATTGTCGGCGTGCTGCATGCCAAGGACCTGCTGCGGGCGCTGGATGCGGCTGGCGGCGATCCCGAAAAGCTGGACATTGACGGAATTGCGCAGGAGCCGTGGTTTGTGCCGGATTCAAGTACGGTGCAGGACCAGTTGCAGGCGTTTTTGAAGCGCAAGACCCATTTTGCCCTCGTTGTCGACGAATATGGTGAGGTGATGGGGCTGGTGACCCTGGAAGACATTCTGGAAGAGATTGTCGGTGACATCAAGGATGAGCATGATGTCAATGTCGCGGGGATGCGGATATTGGCCGATGGTTCGGTCAATGTCGAGGGCTCTGTGCCCATCCGCGACCTCAACCGCGTGATGGACTGGCATTTGCCCGACGAGGAAGCCACGACCATTGCCGGGCTGGTGATCCATGAGGCCCGCGCCATTCCCGAGACCGGCCAGGTGTTCACCTTCTACAATTTCCGGTTTGAAGTGCTGCGCAAGGCCCGCAACCGCATTGCGGCGCTGCGGATATCGCCGGCAAGCGGCAAGCCTTCGGAGGGTGAGAGCGCCGGGAAATAAGCCAACCGGTTCACGTCGCCTCGTCGCGGCAGCTTTGCCGGGCCTTCTGCACCATGATCTCGAAACCGCTGGTCTGGAAATTCACCATCAGGCCGGGATCGCCAGCCTGTTTGGCGTCACCGGGCATGAAGGCGATCTGGCCGCGCAGGGTCATGAACGCACTGGCCTGATCCGGCATCAGGTTGAACTTGACCCAGAAACTCGGGCCAAAGCCCATCGAGGTCTGGGTAGTATCCACAGGCCGCCCGGCAAAGCTCATGCCGCCCGCCACAATCAGCTGCGCGATTTGCTTCTGCCGTGCCTCGGGAATGCCCCGCAGGTTAATCTGGATGGCACCGCGCCCCTGCACCGAGCAGGCAAAAATGATTTTGGCCGAATCAGCCTGGCTTTCCACCGCCGACTCGTTCCATTCGCCATTCGCCTCCAGCGGCCCCCATTGCCGGTCCCCCTTGGCCGAAACCGGGGCCAGCGCGCGCGCGGGCATGGCGACAGGCGCAAAACCGAGCGTTGGCTTCAGCGCGGGCACCACGGCTGCCACCGGCCTGGCCAGCGCCGGGCTGCCCAAAGCCTGGATGGGCCCGGAGGCTGCCCCAGCATCGCGCAATATCCTTGGCAGGCTGGCGGCGGGGGCATTGGTCACCTTCCACGAGGCGAGGGTGTCATGGTCAATGAAATCGACCTTTTCCGACACAATACCGAACTGGGCTTCCACCAGCCGCGAATCCGACCCCATTTCGCGGGCAAAAGCCAGCCATTTGCCGGCAAACACCAGCTGCTCGCGCACATCGCGCACGGTGACATGGTTGTCGAGATTGGCAAACGTGGCATTCCAGGTCGAGAACTGGTGGATGCCAAAGGCAGTGCCGGGCACAATCCGGCGCTCGGTGCCCGAGATCAAGAGCGAATTGCACATGGAAACGCAGATGCCGCTTTTCAGCTCAATCGAGCCGTCCACCCGCTCCTCCACCCGTCCCGCAATGACGGAGGCGGACAGCGAGCGCAGCTTGCGGCCAATCTGCCAGCCAGCCTCGACCGAACCGCCGGATGAATCGACGATGAAGACGGTTTTTTTCCCGCCCGTCTTGTTCCAGTCAAAAAACGCAATGAAATCCTGGGCAGAAGTATATTCGATGTCGCCCGAGGCCACGATCACGTCGCAGCCTGGGCATAATTTCGGCGCGTCAACCAGCCGGAAGGTCATCGCCCCCTTGGGGACCGGCAAGGGGTCCGGCTCGTGGGTTTTGGCCGGAATCGGGCGGGAAGGTTCGGCCAAAGCGGGGCCGAAGCCAGAGGCCAGCACCGCAACCAGCGGCAACGCAAAACGCAAACGCATCAACAACTCCTGCACATATGCCACAGGAGCTTATCGCGCGCAGCAAAACAGCGGATTAACCGGTGCCGCAATGTCACGTGCCAAATCAGGGCACCAAAAAAGCCCCGGATGGCACCGGGGCTTTCTCGATCAGAAGTCAGTGCAGCCTAAAAGCTGACCAGGTCCTTGATGGCGGCTTCGGCGTTCGAGGGAACGACGTTGCGGGAGGTGAAATCGGCCCAGTCCTTGAACTTTTTGGTGGTGCGGGCTTCGATGATGGCCTTGGAGCGGGCTGCGCCGATCTGGGGCAGCTTGTCGAGGTCTTCAGCCGAAGCCGTGTTCAAATTGGTCTTTTTGGCAACAGCCGCCGGAGCGGGGGCTGGCGTGGGGGCAGGCGCAGGTGCCGGAGCAGCCTGGACCGGCTTGGCCGGGGTGACGACCGGCGGCGGCGTAACCTTGCCCGGGGTGACAGGCTGGGTGGCCTGCGCGAAGACAGCGCCCGTGGACATGGCAATGACGGCAGCAGCGGCAATAATATGCTTGGCGAACATGTGAAGATTCCTTCCAGAAAACACCCGTTGGTTGATAGCTCCCGGATTTGGGGTCGGGCTGCGCTGTCAACGGACTGGTTATGCAGCCTTCTACCTGTATGCAACATGAACAGCGAAGAAAACACAAGTGTGACAGCGCGGCCAGCTTTACCTGTGCAAAAATTCTGACACGAGCGGCCACAGCGATGCCATGAGGGCGAGGGCCATGCCGAGGTTGATCCGGCGCACAATCTTCGGATCGCGCAGGAATTTGCGCAGCAAATCGCCAAAGCCGACCCAGACACTGATGCAGGGCAGGTTGATGGCACCAAACAGCATACAGATGATAATCATGTTGAATAAAAACGATTGCCGCGGCGCATAGGCCGACACCGCCGTCACTGCCATCACCCACGCCTTGGGATTAACCCACTGGAACGCTGCCGCCTGCAGGAAAGTCATGGGGGAACCCGAGGTGCCCGCCCCCTCCCCCACCGGCCCGGCATGGGCGATTTTCCACGCCAGCCAGAGCAAATAGAGGATGCTGACAATTTTCAGCGCCACATAGAGCTGCGGTACCGCCTCAAACAGCAGGCCCAAACCAAGCCCGATGGCAAAAATCATCACCGTAAAACCAATGGCCACGCCCAGTATGTGCGGCAACGTCGCCCGCCAGCCGAAGGTCAGACCCGACGACATCAGCATCATGTTGTTGGGCCCCGGCGTGATCGAACTGACAAAGCAGAACCAGGCGGCGGAGACCAGAAGCTCGCCTGTTATCACATCGCATCCGGCCCGCGCGCCATGGCGGCAACGCCGGTGCGGGAGACGTCCACCAGCCCGATTGGGCGCATCAGCTCGATGAACTGGTCAATCTTGCGGCTTGAACCGGTGAGTTCAAACACGAAGCTCTGCGTTGTCGCATCAATGACGCGGGCGCGGAAGGCGTCGGCGAGGCGCAGCGCCTCGACCCGGTCCTCGCCCTTGCCGCGCACCTTGACCATGGCCAGCTCGCGCTCGATCGCCCCGCCCTGCAGCGTCAGGTCGGTAATCTTGTGCACCGGCACCAGCCGGTCGAGCTGGTGGCCAATCTGCTCAATGGCTTCGGGCGTGCCGGAGGTGACGATGGTGATACGCGACAGATGCTCGGCATGGGCCACTTCGGCCACCGTCAGGCTCTCAATATTATAGCCGCGCCCGGAGAACAGCCCGACGACGCGCGCAAGAACCCCCGGCTCGTTGTCGACGAGCACAGAAAGCGTATGGGATTCGGTGTTGGATTTGCCAATGGCGGAGGAATAGGGAGACGGCGGGGCGGGCGGGGAGGAGACGGCGTTCATGATCGAGACCTTTTTGATTGGTTGTGGAAATTCAGACGGGCACAACTTTTACAGCCGTGGCAAGGCGCGCCGCCTTCTTGACTAGCTTGCGGTCAAAGGTCGCGAAATTCTCCGCGTTGCCGGCGCAGGCAAGATGCATCGCGTCGGCGAAATCCATACCGGCGCGATACCAGCCGATCGCGCGCTCGCAAATCTCCGGCTCCTGGAAGACGACATTCGGCAGCGCTTTCAGCAAGGTAAAACTCCTGTCAATCTCAGCCCTGTCGAAATTGTACGAATTGCTAAGAACCCATTCGGTTTCGAGCAAGACTGTCGTCAACAACAGAACGTGCGAACGCGCCAGAAGCGCATCGGCCTTGCGAAACTGTGCCTCGTCGTCCCGCGCCAGGAAGCGGACGATGACATTCGTGTCGAGCGCGATCACTTGCGCCATTTCCTGCCAACGGCCTTGCGCGCGCGGCGATCCATCTCCTCGATGCTGAGCGGCGGCCCGCCATACTTGAGGCACCCGGCGACGCGGTCGAGTTCCTCGCGGGTCGGCAACCGCCGTGTGTTGGGTGACAAGCGCAAGACGATGGCGTCAGAAA
Source organism: Hyphomicrobiales bacterium (assembly GCA_043784745.1). Classification (GTDB taxonomy): domain Bacteria; phylum Pseudomonadota; class Alphaproteobacteria; order Rhizobiales; family Beijerinckiaceae; genus JAYVYA01. The sequence continues at coordinate 602 of JAYVYA010000174.1, read as the reverse complement.
TAGGCTCGATGTCAAGTTCCGCGCCGGGCAACCAGCGCAGTGCCGTCCGCACCTCTTTTGGGATCACCACCTGGCCCTTGCTCGAAAGTCTGGTTGTAGGCACATCATTTCTCCTTACAGACTTGGTAAGACTATCATCTTACGCAGTTCCGCGCCAGTCGCAGGTGGGGGTGGCCGATCTGCTCGATGGCGCTCATGAACCTGTTTCCTGAAACGCAAAGTCGAGCGCGGCTTCGACATGCAGCGCCAGATTGTTGAACACGGGCACGGCGCAATCCCCGGCGCTGATCAGCATGCCAATTTCCGTGCAGCCAAAGATGATGCCATCGGCATGCGGGTGCTTGGCGATGATATCGAGGTAGACCGCTTTGGAAGCTGGCGAGACGATGCCTTTGACGAGTTCGCCAAAAATGATGGCGTCCAGCGCGAGCTGGTCTTCCGGGGAGGGCACGATGGGGGCGAGCCTGAAATGTTTGGCGAGATAATCGGCGTAGAACGGGTCTTCCATCACATAGCGGGTGCTGAGCAGCAGCGGGCGCTTGAGGCCTTGGGCGACAATGGCGTGGCCGCAGGCATTGCGGATATCGAGGAATGGCAGGGAC